>JAFAWJ010000659.1 GCA_019242065.1 Chloroflexota bacterium | reverse complement strand
CACGGCAGAGGCCGACCACGCAACAGCAGGCGGTCGGTGATGGCCTCGGGCGCGAGCGGATCCAGGCCAACGATGCGATCAACCAGTACTTTCAGAATGCTGAGCGCAGCGGGCGCGGCGTCGTGCAGTCGGGTGATGTAGCTGATGCCCTCCAGACCAGCATCGGTTTGCAACCGCAGGACGATGTGCACCCCGTTGATCGATTCGTCGTGGCCAACGCGGACCACGTGTGTGCGGCAGCCGGTGATCTTCATCATCAGCACAGAGTATTGCGATCAGCGGCGGACGTCGTTGGCGGCGGCAAAGCCCAACCAGAAGCCGACTGGAAGTCATCGGTATGCGCGCGTTCGCAACCTCGCAACGCGAACGCGACTCTTGTTTTACAGGAATTTATCCGCGCGACAGTCAATTGTTGATGTGCCCATGCGGTAATGGGGGCAACGAAGGAACGCACCATGAGCCTTGAACTGACACCCTCACCCGACGAACTGCTGACCCCCGAGCTGGCCGAGTCACTCGAGACCGATGTGGAAAGTGACGACACTGCGCCTGTGCCGATCGGTGGCTTCGGTCTGATGTCCGAAGAGCTGGCGGGTGACGCTGGCGCCATGTATCTGCGCGAGATCGCCGACCATGAGCTGCTCAACGCCGAACAAGAGGTGGCGCTCGCTCAGCGACTCGAAGCTGGCAAGGCGGCGCTGCGCGAACTGGCAGCCGCCGACGACTCGCTCGAGGCGGAGCGCCGACTCGAGCTCGAGGAGCAGGTCGAAGACGGGAACCGGGCACGCCGGCGTCTGATCGAATGCAATCTGCGGCTGGTGGTGTCCGTGGCACGTCGGTATCTGGGGCGTGGCCTGTCGTTCCTCGACCTGGTGCAGGAAGGCAATATCGGTCTGCAGACCGGCATCGACAAATACGACTGGCAGCGTGGTTTTCGGCTCAGCACGTACGTTTACTGGTGGATTCGTCAGGCGGTGACGCGCGCGGTGGCCGAGCAGAGCCGCACGATTCGACTGCCGGGCCACGTCATCGAGTTTCTGACCAAAACGGCACGTGCCGAACGCGAGCTGGGCGGTCAGCTCGGGCGACAGCCGACGACTGAGGAAGTGGCCGACTATCTCGAGGTCGAGCCCGAGCGCATTGCCGAGGCGCGGCGGGCGGCGCGCATGCCGCTTTCGCTCGAATCGCCGCTCGGCGACGAAGGCGACCTCACGCGGGGTGACCTGATCAGCGACGAGGCGGCCGGCGAGGCCGCGCACCGGTCGTCCGAGAACGCGGATCTGTCGGAGCGGCTGGCGTCGGCGCTCGACGAGCTACACCCGTACGAGCGCCAGATTCTGCGGCTACGGTTTGGCCTGGACCGCGGGCACGAGCGGACGCTGCGCGAGATGAGCCGCGAGCTGGGGCTCAGCAGCGAGCGGATTCGCCAGATCGAAACGGCCGGGCTGACGAAACTCCGCCACATGCCCGGGCTCCGTCGCGATCTGCTGCCCTACGTGGCCTGAGCCGCATTTACCCGTTTACCAGCTTTACCAAGGGCCCTGGAGCTCCAGGCGGTAGAAGCGGGCGGCAGTGTCCTTGAAGAGCGCCCCTTTCTCGGCTGCGCTCGCACCGCGCGTCAGATATTTGCACGCATTCCAGTACGCGGCGTACGGATAGGCACCCTTGTCGACCGGGAAATTGCTCTCGAACATGCAGCGGTCGACGCCAAAGGCGTCGATGCACGTCTCGACGAACGGACGGAGTCCGGCGGCAAGCGATGCGGTGGAGGGCGGCGCGGGTTGCTCGTCGAAGAGCAGACCGTTGATGCGCATCCCGAGCCCGCCCAGCTTGACATGCACGTTGGGACAGCTGGCCAGATTGCGGATGGATGCTGACCAGCGTTCGAAGACTTCGTCATGCCGGCTGGCGTAGGCGCCCACGCGCAGCGGTCCACCGACGTGGTTGAGCACGATGCGGGTCTGCGGAAGCGCGCGGGCAAGGTCCGTCAGCTCGTCGAGCTGTGGGTGATAGAGCCAGGCATCGAACGACAGGTCGAGTGAGGTGAGCGTGGCGAGTCCTTCGCGAAAGCTTTTGTCGGCCATGAGACCGGGCGGCGCGACGTTGGAGGGATTGACGATCGAGGCGTCCGCGTCCCAGGCGGCGATGTGGCGGATGCCCCGAAAGCGGCCACCGCCGGCGCGGATGTGCGCCTCGAGGACATCACGGACACGGGCGCCCAGCCGCATATCGGCGTAGCCGACGATGCCGGCGCACGCACGCGTCGGACCAAAGCCACCGCTGGCGCTCATGGCCGCGACGCCGTTGACAAACTCGGTTTCGCCGACTGGTCGGAGCTCCTCTGGCCCGTCGGCGCGGTGCATCGAACGGCACTGGAGAAACACGGTGGCGATGATGTTGTGGCCACTGTTCAGGTCGTCGAGCAGCTCATGCAGCAGATAGCGCCACCCGCCGCGGTCCCACAGGTGATGGTGTGGGTCGACGATGGGCAGCTCAGGCTCGAGAATGTCGTCCGACCACAAGCGGAGCCAGTCGTCACGAACCGGGTAATTGGAGCTCTGGGACGTCACCCGGCGAGGATACCCGGGGTCGGAGGTGCGTAGAATGGCGCGCGACCATGCGATTTCTAGCTCTGGCCGCCGTGCTGCCACTGATTCTCCTTCCGGGCGTTGCCAGCGCTGACGGGCCGCAGACCGACCTGGTGCTGAGTGGGGCACAGTCAATGGAAATGACGGCCAGCGACCCCAACGCGTGTTACACGGACACGCAGAACGGCTTGAATGCCGAACTGACCGATCCCAGGTCGGGCCAGATCATTTCGATCAACGTCCAGGACACCGTCGGCGACCATCCGGCCAAAACATCGGACGGTCAGCCGCAGCTCATCATGCTGGGTATTGACGCGACCCAGGACAACCCGATCGTGAACTGGGCCGCCACCGGCGGGACCGTCACGCTCGACGACGTCAACGCCCAGGTTGCTTCAGACGACGGGAGCGTCAGCACGCACGGCGTGCGTGGGCACCTGAGCGCCGACCTGAGCAGCCCGCAGGGCGCGCTGCACATCAGCGGTCCCTTCGCCTGCCACCTGGCGAGCTGAGACTCTGACCCCAGGGCGCCGATCGTGCGTGTCGCGTTCTTCGGAGTCTCGCACTGGCACGCGCCGCTGTACTACGGACCCGCGGCGGCGCTGGATGGAGTCGAGATCGTCGGCGTCAGCGATCGGGACCCGCGGATCGCCGAGCGCGTGGGGCGTGAGCTGGGTGTGCCCGGGTACGTCGACGACGAACGTCTCGTTGCGCAGCGGCCCGATTTTGCCTTCGCGTTCGGCAGACACGTCGACATGCCTGCGCTGGGCCGACTGCTGGTCGACGCCAGGGTGGCGTTCGTCATCGAAAAGCCCGCCGGACTGCACGCGCAGGATGTCATCGCACTGCGCGACCGGGCTCGGGAGCGCGGCGTGCACGTCGGCACCGGCTTCAATTTCCGGGTCAGCGACTGGTTCAGGCGGGTGCGGGCGCTGACCGCGGACGATCCGGCGAGCGTGGCTCGATTCGCCTTCATCAGCGGCCCACCCGCGCGCTACCGTCAGCTCGGCTGTGCCTGGATGCTCGATCCGTCGCTGTCCGGCGGCGGGTGCACGATCAACCTGGCCAGCCACCTGGTCGATCTGTTCCGGATATTCACGGCGACGGAACCGGACGTGGACTCGGCGCTGATGACCAGTAGCAGTTGGGGCGAGCCCATTGAGGACTATTCGGTCATCACGTTGCGCTCCGAGCGCGCATCTGGGGTCGTCGAGACGGGCTACGGGTACCCGGCTGAACTGGGCGGTTTCGATCTGCTGTTCAGCCTGCGGACGTCGAAAAGCTACGTGGTGGTTCGCAGCGACGACGTGGTCGAAATGACCAGCGCCGACACGTACAAGACCGAAGTCCTGCACACGCCGACTGGCAACTTTCGCTGGTATCCGGCGTTTGTGGCCGAGTCTATCGAGCGGTTCCGACTGGGTCAGCCACCCGTGGCCGACCTGGACGACCTGATCGCGGCGATGCGGGTGATCGACGCGGCGTACTCGGTCGGCCGGCGGCCGCGTAATTGAGCAGATAGCTGGACAGGATGCGTTTGAGCTCGTTCAGCGTCGGCTGGTCTCCGGACGCATCGACGCTAAAGGCGTAGCGCAAGAGCCCATCGGCCACCTCCACCGCGGTGCGGCAGGCCAGGGTCAGACGGCGGGACGCGGTATGCGCGAACTCTGGTCGGTGCTTGAGCTGCTCGACGAGCATGGCGGCGAGATCGTCGTTGTTGCGTCGGTCACGTTCGCGGGCGCCCGGGGTCAGGTGGCTGTTCAGCCACAGCTCACAGAAGGTCGGGTGATTGCGATACATGCCCGCGAAGTGCTCGATGACGGTGTCGACGGCGGAGTCCCAGCGCAGCTTGACGATACGGTCGGTCAGCTGTTCGAGCTCATCCAGGAACAGCTGCATGTAGCGCGCGGCGACGGCGTCGACGATGGCCGACTTGTCGGGAAAGAACTGATAAATGCTGCCCACGGGCATGCGTGCGGTCGAGGCGAGCAGCGGGATGGTCAGTGCGCCGAACCCGTCGGAGCCGATCAGGGCGTCGGCCGTGTCGAGCAGGCGCTGGACGCGCTCGCGACTGCGGGCCTGGGACGGCAGCCGCCGATGGCGAACCGTATCTGGCAGGTCCGCCAACTCACTCGGCACATAAACATGAGTCATCTTTGGACTGTAATGGTATGTGCCTGAGACGCCCAGTTTGTAGAATTTCGTCAAGGACAAAGAGCGATGCCCTGGCTTCTACTTCTACCCGTGGCCGGCGTTGGCTGGTGGATGCTCGGCTTTCCGCCAGGCTGGGGCTGGCTGGTCGTACCGCCGATTCCGAGTGTGCCGGTCAACGTGGGCGAGGTTGTCTCGATGGGGTTGGTGGTGCTCGGCATGTGGGGCGGGCTGGCCTGGCTGCGCAACAACCTGTAACGCGCCAGGCGCAACGGGCCGATCAGCTCGAGCCGGCGCCGACCAGCTCCTCGGAGCGGTTGTAGACCTCGACTTCGAAGCGACGCGTCGTCTGGATCTGGACGGCGATGCCCACAATCGCCAGCACGATAAACGCGAGGACCCAGAGCGGCGAAGCCTGGAGCGCCGTGTGCACGGGATTCTGGATCAACTGGGCCTCGGGTCCGCCGAAGATCCCGAGGAACGTGGCCACGATCACCCCCGCTCCCAGGATTGCCGTCGCGGCGATCACCACCAGCTTCTGGACGTTCAGCACGATCACGCCGAAACCGACGACGATGCCGACCGCGACGCCAACCAGCCAGTCGAGTAAGCCGAAGTTGATTCCGATCAGTTCCATGAAGCCCACGCCGAGTGCGTAGCCCAGTGCGGCGCCGATCAGCGCGACGGCCGCGAAGTAGAAGACGTAGGACAACAGGGCAAAGATGAGCGCCACCACGAACCCGACGATCCAGCTGGTGACCGTCGAGAGGAACGCATCGCCGAATAGCGCCTGCACGCTCTCAGCACCCAGTCCGAAGCCGAAGAAGAAGCCCCAGATCGGCAGCACGAAGAGAAAGAAGCGATAGCCGCCCAGCAACAGCAGTGTGCCGAAGAGCAGGGCGATCATGCCCCCGATCATGAGGGCCAAGAATGATTCCTGAGTCATGCTGATTGTGACACCTTCGAGAACACGTCAGGCCGCCCGCACGCGAAAGGCCCAGATAATGGCGACGATTCCACCGATGATCGCCCAGATGGCCGCGCCATAGATGATGACGGCGATCTGCATGCCCAGGCCCGCGCCGAGCAGCCACAGGCCGAAGACGACGCTGATCACGCCGAGAATGCCAGTCCCCCAACCCTCGCCCTGGAACGCGCGGATCAGTCCCATGATGCCGATGACGATGCCGAAGATACCCAGCAGCCACGCGAGCGTCGCGGGCACCAGTAAGGCGGACCAGATGGGATGGCGGATCAAGATCAGCCCGGCGATGATGCCCAGAATGCCTGTAAACAATCGCCAACCCCACTGCTCGCGGTTGAAGAACAGGGTAATGAGGTCGATGATGCCGCCAATGAACCACCAGATACCGAGGAACAGGACGAGCGTAAAGACCGTCTGCTCGGTGTCGGTGAAGAGCAGGATGCCGATGATGATCCCGGCGATACCTTCGAGCAGAAGTATCCACCACCTGTTGGACGAGATCGGGGTCGCTATCGACGCTTCTGCGGTTGCCATGGGTTCAAACCTCCTGGCGCGTTGTATCGCGGCCTAGCATAGACCGAGTTCGGCGCGGCGTCACCCGGGCGCCAGCCAGCCCGGCCACGCGTACAGGTGAGCACCTGACCGGGTTCGACTACCCTGATTTCGTGGCGCTGCCCGACCGCACGGCTCACGAGACATCGTTGTCTACAAGGCTGCGGTGGCCCGTCGCGGCCTGGACGGGGCGTGCACTCCAGCCAGCCGTCCTGGCGATGGCCACCATCGGCACCGCGTTCTACGTCGTCCGCTTCTGGACCGTGTACGCCGCGGGCGAGCTCTTTCACCGCCTCGGCTTCGACTGGACCATGTTCTGGGCGCAGGCCATGGTAGTGCGGGCGGGGGACGCCCCAGACATGTACGACTTCAGCGGCTGGGGCCCGCTCAGCCAGCAGTTGCAGGTGTTGAGTCAGTTCTATACGGGGTCCAGCAAGTTCCAACTCGCACTACCGGTCGCCTACCCGCCCTGGTTCGCCGCGCTCTTTCTACCGTTCACGTACCCATCGCCGCCCATCGGCTTCTTGTTGTGGTCGGCGTTGTCATTCGCGTGCGGGATCTGGCTGGCGGTGCGCTTCAAGCAAATGCTGCCTTCGGTGCCGCTGCTGGGCGCCGTGGTGCTGATTTTCGCCGCCTACCCCGTCGCGCTGGGCCTGTTCATGGGTCAGGTGGTGCTGTTCATGGGCGTCGCCGTGGCCGAGATGTTCGTCTCGTTCAGGTCCGGGCACGACCTGCGCGGTGGGCTCTGGCTCGCCGTGCTCCTGCTCAAACCGCAGTACGCGGTGTTGTTCGGCCTACTCATCCTCTGGAAGTGGCGCGTCCGCGCGATGGTCGGCGCGGCGCTGGGAACGGCCGCCCTGTTCGCGTTGGGTGTGGTCGTCGTCGGCTTCCCGGCCTTCTTGCGGATCTCGGATTCGGCGGATGATTTCACTGATTTTCGCAGCGAGCACGCCGCGCCACTCCTGATGGTCAACTGGCGGGCGCTCGTGCTTTTCGCGTTCCCGTGGATTGCCAGTAACCAGGGAGTCATCCTGGTGGCGATTCTCTCAGTAGCGACCGTGATCGTGCTCTGTGCGTTGTGGCCAGGTGACTGGGACGCAAGTGGGCCAGCCTTTGCGCCACGTTTTGCCGCGATCGCCATGGGCGCGCTCGCGACCAGCTACCACAGCCATGTGCACGGCATCGCCCTGATCATGGTGCCATTGGCCGCCGCCTGGGCACAGCCAGTGTTCAGTACAAAGACGCGGGCGGCACTCCTGGCCGCGGTCTACGTGCCGACGCTGCTGCTGATCTGGAGCGGAGGCATCGTCGGGCGATTTGCAGTTTCGGCGGGCGGCGATTCTTCGCTGTGGTACGCGTGGCCCGACGGCGTGCCAGTGCTGCTGTTCATGGCCGCCTTCGTCCTGGTCTGTCGCGACCTGTGGCGCCTCGAACGGCCGCGCTTCAGCGTCCCGGCATTTGCACGCCCAGCGCCGATACGATCATGACCAGCCCGATTGCCGCGAACAGGACAGCGCTCAGACGGTTGAGAAGCGTGGGCCTGACCAGCCGCCCTAGCTGACTGCCAACCGTCGCGGCCAGCACTGTGACAGTCCACAGGGCGGCCACCGCGCCGACGCCGACCTCCAGGGGCTGGCCGGTGCGCGCCACGAGGCCAGCGGTTGCCAGCTGGGTGAGGTCGCCCCACTCGGCGGCGAAGACCACCAGAAAGCTCGCCAGCCATGGCGGATATCTGCCGCGTCCGGCGAGCACGTCGTGCTTCTCGACTTTGGCGTCGTCGTCCACGTCGCGGCGCCAGGCGAGGACCGCGAACACCAGAAAGCCCAGGCCGGCGGCGATACGCACTGACGCCTCGGGCAGCAACTGCAGCAGGCTACCGGCGAGGACCGCGACGCCGGTCTGGACCAGGAACGCCAGCCAGGCACCAATGACCACCTGGCGGGGTGGCAGGCGCGTCGCGAGCATGAGCGAGGCGAGCGCCGTCTTGTCCGGCAGCTCGGCGACGAACACGAGGACGAATGTCGACACGACCAGGTTCAGGTCCATGTCGCGACCTCGCCAGTTGTATGGTGCGTGCAGTGCATTGGGGTTGTCCCTGAGTCGTGGTTGAACGCGACGTCTGGACGAAACCCGGATCGACCTCGGCCACCAACGGTCCAATGCGCGCACGCACTGTGCCGCGGGCCGAAGGTCTGGCTGAGCCAGCAAGCTGGCTGGTGGAACCAGGGTTCTCCTGCGACAGAGAGCCCAGTGTGTTGACTCCACCGCGGCGCAGAGGCCGACAGTTACTCCCCTTCGGGACGCTACGTCGAAGTGTACCCGAGCTGACGGCCCACGGGGAGGAATAATGGTCAGCGTGAGTACGACCAGTGCATCCGGTGCACGCATTATCGCCGAGCTGATCCACGGCCACGGCGTGACGCACGTCTTTTTCGTCCCGGCCGTCCTGCGCGAGGGGCTGGGCGAACTGGCCAACCTGGACGTCAGATCGCTTTCGACGCACTCCGAGAAGGCCGCGGCGTACATGGCCGACGGGTACGCCCGCGCCGTGGGTCGGGTGGGCATCTGCATGTCGCAAACCGTGGGCGCCGCGAACATCGCGGCCGGCCTCAAGGACGCGTACCTGTCGTGCAGCCCGGTCATCGCCTTCACCGGCGGAACGGCGCCCGACACACGCTATCGGCAGGTGTACCAGGAGATTCGCGACTTCGATATGTTCGAAGCCGTGACCAAGTGGAATGCCGAAGTCGAAAACCCGTCGCGACTGGCGGATATCGTGGCCCAGGCCTTCCGCGTGGCGACCACGGGCGCGCCGGGACCGGTGCATGTCGAGCTGCGGGGCAACACCGCCCAGGTTGGCGTGGGCGGCGAGGCGCCCTTTGCGCTCAACGTCGACAAGCGCTTCGGCGAGGTGCCCCCGTTCCGACCGGTTGCCGATGCGAGTCTCATCCGCCAGGCGCTGCAGGCGCTCACCTCCGCCGAGCGGCCGGTGATCGTGGCCGGCGGTGGCGTGATGTGGTCACGTGCCGAAGCAGAGCTGGTCGAGCTTGCCGAGAAGCTGTCGATCCCGGTGGCGACCTCGCTGCACGCCAAGGCCTGCATTGCCGAGTCGAACCCGCTCAACGTGGGGGTGTGTGGGGTATATAGCCGGGAGTGCGCGAATCGCGTGGTGTCCGAGGCGGACCTGGTGTTTTATGTTGGCAGCCAGACGGGCAGCATGATCACCACCAACTGGCAGGTGCCAGGGCC
This sequence comes from Chloroflexota bacterium, assembly GCA_019242065.1. The sequence goes on along the minus strand of JAFAWJ010000659.1, from coordinate 23,746 downwards.
GGGGACGCGCGTCGTGCACCTGGACATCAACGCGGCGCAGCTCGGTCGCCACTATCCGACCGAGGTGCCGCTGAACGGCGATGCGCGCGCGACGCTGCGCCAGATGGTGACCGAAGCCTCCGGACGGAGCAATCCACGCTGGCTGGACCGGGTGCGGGTTGTCGTTCAGCAGTGGCGCGACGAGGTCGAGGACAAGCTGGAGACCAACGAAGGGCCGATTCGGCCAGAGCGCATCGTGGCCGAGATTGGCAGTGTTCTGCCGACCAATGGCGCGGTTGTGGTCGACACGCTGCAGGCGTCGTTCTGGTCGGGCATGCATATGCCGCTGAAGGGGGCGACGCAGCGCTTCATCCGTTGCGCGGGGTCGCTCGGGTGGGGCTTCCCGGCGGCGATTGGCGCCAAGTGTGCGCTGGGCAGCCGGCCGGTGGTCTGCTTTACCGGCGATGGTGGCTTCTACTATCACCTGCCTGAGCTGGAGACGGCGGCGCGGTACCAGGTGCCATTGGTGGTCGTGGTGAACAACAACGGGTCGTATGGCGCCGATCGCGGGCCCGGGCGGAATCCGAACAGTACGGGGCCTTCGGCGGAGGCGGACCTCAGCTGGCGGTTCCACCGGCAGACGAACTTTGCGCAGATTGCGCGGGAGCTCGGGTGCGAGGGGGTGCGGGTTGAGCGCGCGGCGGACCTGCGGGGGGCGATCGAGCAGGGGCTGGCGAGTGGCAAGCCAACGCTCGTGGATGTGCTGACGGATCCGACGGCGAGTTTTCCCAGGGCGTGGACGCCTGGAGAGCCTGCGGTCGCGTAGAGCTTCTGCTTCTCGGTTGGTGAGTTTGGCCTGTAAAGACATTTTCAAAGGTAAATTGTTGTGTCGACAGAAACATCGGAGTCTTGAGTCGACATGAAATGGCTGGAAATGTACGTGTCACGTCGACAGGACCAGACTCACCAATCCGTGGGAAAAGGACTACTTGAGAGACAGGATGTCGGCCAGGTCGTAGTTGACGGGCTCTTCCAGTTGGGCGTAGGTGCACGACCGCGGGAGGCGGTCGGGGCGCCAGCGCTCGAACTGGGCGGTGTGCCGGAAGCGTGGGCCTTCCATGTGCTCGTAGCGCACCTCCACCACCCGCTCGGGGCGCAGCGGCACAAATGACAGGTCCTTGCCGACAGCCCAGCGGCTGTACTCCGAGCTCCGGGGCGTCCGCGTGGCGCCCTCCACCTCGCGAGCCCACGCCCATGGATGGTCGTCGAAGGTGGTCACCAGCGGCTGCAGCTCCAGCATCAGTTCGCGCCGCCGCGCGGCGGGAAACGCGCCAATGACCCCCACCGATTGCAGCGCGCCGGCGTCGGTATACAGTCCCAGCAGCAGCGAACCGATCCCGGTCGGATCCGTGGCGTGGACGCGGTACCCGGCGACCACACAGTCGGCCGTGCGCGCGTGCTTGATCTTGAACATGACCCGCTTGTCAGGCACGTAGAGCCCATCGAGCGGCTTGGCCACGATTCCGTCAAGCCCGGCGCCCTCGAACTGGCTGAACCACTCCTCGGCCTGCGCATGATCGGTCGTGGCCGGCGTCAGGTGGATGGGTGGCTGGGCCTGAGCGAGCGCCGCCACGAGCGCCGCGCGCCGCTCGGCAAACGGCCGCTGCATATAGTCGGCGTCGTCGCGCGCCAGGAGGTCGAAGGCGATGAAGCTCGCGGGCGTCTCGCGCGCCAGCCGGTTCACGCGACTGCTGGCGGGATGAATGCGCTGCTGGAGCACGTCGAACTCGAGCCGCTTGCCGACAACCACCACGATCTCGCCGTCGACGACGCAGCGTTCGGGCAAACTGACCTTGACCGCCTCGACCAGCTCTGGGAAGTAGCGCGTCATCGGCTTTTCGTTGCGCGAGCCAATTTCGACCTGGTCGCCATCACGAAAGATGATCGAGCGGAAGCCGTCCCACTTGGGCTCGAAGCTGAGGGCGCCCTGCGGGATGCGAGGTACGGCTTTGGCCAGCATGGGCGCCACGGGCGGCAGCACGGGGAGGTTCAAGCTCGTCATGGGTTGGGGATATATTGCACCGTCATGGCTACTGTACATTTCGTCGGGAGCGTCGCCCTGGACACGCCCGAGGAGGTCTTCGCCGCGATTGGCAAGCAATGTGGGCCGTACCTCAAGCGCGTACCCGACGGCGAGCCTGGCGGTCGCCGACTGTGGATCAGCTGGCAGATCCCTCTGCTGCGGGCCAATCCGTCGCTGGCGCCAGTCGGCGAAGGGCAGGTCCCGCTGAAGCTGGCCGAAGGTGTCGACCCTCAAAAAGACCTGCACTTCGGAGAGCTGGGGTACGCGCGCGAGGCGCGGCCGGGCTACGAGGACTTTCTGGCCGCCCGCGCGGCCGGCCAGATCCCGCGCAACGTCCGCTTTCAGGTGTGCCTGCCGACTCCATGGGCGGTGATCATGCCTTTCTGTCAGCAGCCAGACGCGCAACAGATCTATCCCGTCTACGAGGACGCCATGCTGCGCGAGGTGGAGCGCATCGCCCGCGCCATTCCGCACCACGACCTGGCGATCCAGTGGGACGTGTGCCTGGAGATGGTCGCCTGGGACGGCCAGCGACCGAACACGCCGCCGTTTCCTGGGATGCAGGAGGTCTTCGCGGCGGAGTTCGCTCGATTGGGCGACGCGGTGCCAGATGACGTGGAGCTGGGGTTCCACCTGTGCTATGGCGATCTGGACGGCAAGCATTTTGTCGACCCGGTGGACGCGGGGAAGATGGTCGAGCTGGCGAATCTGATTGTTCGCAGCGTCTCGCGACCTGTGAGCTGGATGCATATGCCGGTGCCGATTGGTCGGGATGACGATGCGTTCTTTCAGCCGCTGGAGTCGCTGGAGCTGGGGCCCGAGACGGAGCTGTACCTGGGGCTGGTGCACGCGGAGGACGGAGTGGAGGGGACGAGGCGGCGCATGGCGGCGGCGCGGCGGCATGCGGGGGCGTTTGGGATTGCCTCGGAGTGTGGGATTTCGCGGGCGCGGGGGCCGAAGCTGGCGATGGAGTTCATCAACACCTACGCCGGGGCGGCCGCTGCGCTTGACTCGATGGAGTGACCACCTGGTAGGTGTACCCTGGCGTTGGCTGGCGTACCAGCGCGAGGTAATCCGATGAGTGATAAGCAGTTAGAACTTCTGGCCGCGGTGTATGCGGACATGGATCGGGCGCAGACGATCTGCGACATGCTCGAACAGATGCACAAGGCCACCACCATCACCCTCGACGACGCGGCGATCGTCACCAAGGGCAGCGATGGGAAATTGCAGATCCACGAGACGCGCGAAGTTACCACTGCTAAGGGCGCCAAACGCGGCGCGATTGCGGCGGGGCTCTTCGGCCTGGTGTTTCCGCCCAGCCTGATCGTGAGCGCCGTCGTCGGCGGCGGCGTCGGCGCCCTGTGGGGCAAGCTGCGCGATACCGGCATTAAGACGAAGTCCATCAAGGATCTTGGCGAGCAGCTCGAGCCTGGCAAAGCGGCGGTCATTGCGCTGGTCGACCAGGCGTCGGTGCATGCGACCGAGGTCGCACTCGCGGGCTATGACGGTGAATTGATCCGCCAGAGCTTTACTCCGAAAGAGACAGCCGAGGTGCAAGCCGCAGCGAGCGAGACTGGAGCCACGCCAGGTTGAACATCCGTGAGGCGAGGACGGATGCACACAAGTTGAGCACGCGTTGAGCGAGGCCCTTGCCACAACGACAGCGCGATGTTGAACGGCGGACTCACGCGCAGGAGGCTCTTGAGCCTGGCGGGCGCCAGCGTGGCCGCGGCGGCGGGGCTCGCGGGGGCGGGGGCGGCGTATGCGGACCCGCAATCTGACAACGCCCAGTGGCTCACCAACCCGACCGCGACCAAACTGCTCGGCTCCGACGACCTGCCGATTCTGAGCCTGCCCGCCGAGACGCCGATGCGCGCCGGACGTCTGCTGCCCACCGGCCAGATCGAAGTCTGGGTGCCGCGCTACGGGCTGTACGGCTGGATCGCGCCCAGCGCCGTTACGACGACGTCGGCGCCATCCGCTCAGGACCTCGCCGGCGAGACAGCCGCAGGTCCACCGCTCATCGGCGCGGTGGGTCTCCCGGGCCGCGTCTCAGGCGGCGCCAACCTGCGCTCGTGGCCCGTGGTGCGGGACGAGACGGTGCTGCGGGTGATGCCGCACAACGCACCGTTGCACGTGCTGTCGACGGTCCAGGGCGACGCGGGCGACCAGTGGTACAACGTGAACCTGCTGGATCCGACCGCCGATCACCCGGTCGCCACCGGCTTCGTCCTCAATTCGCTGGTACGTATTCCGCGCCTGCGCGAGCAGACGGTCAGTCCAGACCGCGGTGACGATCGCGGCCGTCACTTTCAGGCCGACCTGCAGGAACCGGCCATGCTCGCGGCATTCGAAAATGGCTCACCCATCTGGGCCACCCTGGCACTGAAGGGCACCGACGCCAACGCGACTCCGCTGGGTGCGCACCGTATCCTCGCGCGCGTCGCGAATGAAACGATGACCAGCGAGCGGGTCACGCCACCGATTCCGCGCGATGCGCCGGGAGGCTACTACCTCGAGGGCGTGCTGTACACGCAGTACTTCACCGACGACGGAGCGAGCATTCACTACAACTACTGGAGCCACAACTGGGGTTACGCTGGCACGCACGGCTGCCTGGGGGTGGATCTGAACGAAGCAAAGTTTGCCTGGGACTTCGGCGCAATCGGTACGCCGGTCTACATCTTCACGTGATCGAGTCTGAAACCCTATGACCTTCACACCCGTCCACTACGGCGTCCAGCGCGGCCTGAACCTCGACGACCTGGAGCACACCAGCCAGGAAGAAAAGGACATTTTCTACAACTACGCACGCAACAACCACGTGCCGTTGTATTTGCAGACCTCGCACACCGTCTGGCTGGAGAACCGGCCGGACATGATGAAGCTCCACCACCGTTTGTTGCCGGAGTTCCGCCGCAACCTGCCGGAGGCGGTGTTCATGATGTCCGTTGGCCAGTTGCACACCTATATCAATCTGGACTGGGAGATCGGCATCACCAATGAATTCAAGGTGATGCAGGATCAGGGCATCACCAAAGCGCAGTTGATGGAAATCGTGATGTCCGCCCAGATCTTCGCTGGCGTCCGCGGGCTGGAGGCCGTCTATCGCGCGACCTGGCCATTTATCAAGGACTTCCAGGACCGGCCGGTCGACCAGTCACCGTTTCCACCCCAGTGGGACTACGACGTCTCGCCCTTCAAGGCTGGACTGGACCTCTCCACGCGCGATCTCACCCGCGAAGATCAGGCCAAACTCGAGGACTGGTATCTCCGCAATGGTGGCGAGGTGCCCAAGTGGGTCACGTTCATGGCCAAGCACCGGCCGGAGTTCCTCAAGGCGTATCGACTGCGGTGGGAAGGTATTTTCCGCGGTGCGCTGCCTCGGCAGTGCATGCCCTGGCTGATGATCTATCACATGGTGTCCAACGGCTACGCGGATGGCCTGCGTGAAGCCGTGCTGCTGGGCAAGGCCTGGGGCCTGACCACCGAGTGGATGGTGCTGGGGATTGTCGCCTGCGCCTACTACTACACTGGCTTCCAGGGATTGAACATGGTCGAGGCAGCCGTCGGCGACCTGCTCGTCTAGAGGGAGCCCGAGCCCTTGCGCTGGGTGCCGTGGCGGGGTTCGACTCCGTCGCCGAGCTGACGGCTCGCGCGACGCCTGGCGGCCAACAACCGCTGCGCCGGGATCGGCGCGGTCTGTGACTGGGCTGGTGACGGACGCGCGACCGGGTCCGGCTGCGACGTCGGCCGTGGCCTCGAGGAAAAGATGGCGACGTGGGTCACCGGCGCGGGCCGTGGCGCCGCATGCGCGGATTCACCGTACCAGCTGGTGTGGGTCTGACCGCGAACTCTGGCGAGCGCATCGCCAAGCAGGGCTCGCGACCCGCGCAGGCGGCGCAGCCCGACGTCGACCACGAACAGCAGCGCAACGATTGCGAGCAGTATCGCCGAGATCGGTTGAGGAGCGCTGACTGACTGCAGATTGTGTGCGAAGGCATCGCTGGCCGTATCGAGCACGTGTCCGCCAGTTTGCGTCGCCAGGGTGGACAGCAGTGTGTCGTTGGTACCGAGGTCGCGATACTCCGGCGAATAGGGCACCACGAAGCCGCTCGATTGGGTCTCGACGCTGCCATCCGAATTGGTTTCGGTCACGTCCACCCCGTACACGCCGGTGGTACCGGCTGGAGCGCTGCCGCGGTACTCGCCGGGCGCCACCTGCGGGAGCGCCACCTGCTGGGTCGCGCCCTTGGGATCGATAACCGTGGCGCTCGTCGGCAGCGAGTTGACGTACGCGGGTTGTCCAGATTCAACGCCGGTTTCGGCATCCAGCGTGATCTGCGCCTGGTCGCCCTGCAGAGCGATGGTCACCTGCCGATCTGGATCGGCGGCCGGCCGCAACGTGCGGTTGACGACCTGCGCCCAGAACTGCTCGAAGCCGGGCCAGGTGAGCCAGTTGGCTGACCAGCGGTTGGAGACGTCGGAGGTCCAGGCCATGACGCGGCCGAGGCCGAGCTGCCATTCGACCAGCAGCGGGTCGCCATTGGGCGAGGCGTACAGCACCGTCGACTGCGGCTTCGGCGTGGTCGCTATGTAGCCGCGCAGGGGTGGCGCCTGGCTCATGTCGACGGAGCCCAGACTCGGATCGGAGTTGACCGTAAGGGCATGCACGTCCTGCTCGACAATCGCGCTGCGCTCCGCTTGCTGCGTCTCCTTCACCACCAGTTGTGGGAGATTCCACAAGTCGTTGCCTTCGTAATAGCCACCCTGCCCCAATCGCGCGACGTCTTGCAGGAGCGGCGTGTTGATTTCGGCGCCGAAGCCGATGGTACTGACGGTGATATTCGCCGCCGCCATCTGCTGCGTCACCGATTGATAGTCGCCCGACGGCGTCTCACCGTCAGTCAGGAGAATGACGTGCTTGGCGTGTGCGTCACTGCCGGCCAGACCGTCATACGCCAGCTGGAGTACATTCTGGATTGAATCGTCGCCGCCGCTGGCGTTCATCGGTGCGACCGCCTCGCCGATGGCGTCCAGGTCGGCCGCGGCCGTAGGCTGCACGACCCAGAACGAATTTGGCGCCTGAAAGGCGATGACGCCAATCTGATCGGCTGGTCCGAGCGACTGAGCCGCGGCCATGGCTGCTTGCTTGGCGGCGTCCATAATCGCCACTCCACTGATGCTCTGGCTCATCGATCCGGAGGTGTCGATCGCGAGCACCAGAGCCGTGCTCGGCGAGAGCGTCGCACCGTGCAGATCCATGCGAACGGGCAGCATGGTCTCGAGCGGAGTCCGCGCATAGCCGCCGGGCGCATACGAGTTGTCGCCACCCGTCACGAGCAAGCCGCCACCCTGCTGCTGGACGTACTGCTGGAGCGCCTGCAGCTCGTCGGGGGCCAACACGTCCGCCGAGACGTTGGCGAGGACGACGCTGGCGTACGACGACAACTGGTCGGGCTGCAATGGCGCGGCCTGGCCGCTCACGACGTCAACCTGCACCCCGGCCGTCTGAAGGGCCTGCGCCAGGTACTGGCCATCGCCCGGCGAACCCTCGACGATCAGCACGCGCGGCGGACCGTCCACGACGACGTAGGCGCCGGCCGTCTTGTTTTCGGGCTGGGCGTCCGCCGGGGTGTCCATGTGGACCTGCACGACGTGGTGCCCCGCGGTCAGCGGATCGACGTTCATGACGAACCGCGCCGTGCCTGGCTCGAGCTGGACCTGTTGTGTCGCGGTCAGGTCGCCATCCACCTGCAGGTAGAGCGTTGCGTCAGTTTGCGCGGTGGACCGCACCTGGGCGGCGACACTGAAACTCTCTCCTTGCCGCAATCGCGCGGGCGCATCCAACGATTCGACGAGAGCCTGCGACGTCGAGTCCTGTTCCAGGGGCACCACGTCCAGCTGCACACCCGCGGCCGCGGCCAGCGCGGCGGCTTGCGTCGCCTGCTCGGAGTTTTCGTCGCCGTCGGTCAGCAGCACTAGGCGGCGAGCCGCGTCGGACGGTAAGCTGGCGAGTCCAAGACGGATGGCGGCGGCGATGTCGGTGCTTGCGGTATTCAGGGTCTCGTCCGAAGGGAAGACCGGCGGGGTGGAATCCGTCGACAGGGGCTGATCCAGCGTCGCATCGCCGGCGAAACTGATGACCGCCACCTGGTCGGAGACACCCTTCTGTGCGAGCGCCTGCTCAAGCCATTGGTCTTCGGTGGCGCGCTGCGCGGGCGAGATGCTGTCCGAATGATCCAGGAGCACGGCCACATCGAGGTTGTTGGCCGGTAGCTGCAGGCTGGGGACTGCCAGGGCGCACACCAGCAACGTCACGGCCAGCAATCGGACGCCGAGGAGCGCCCAACGCCGGCCCGACGGCAGATACGCGCGCGATGCGCGCCAGACCAGGATGACGACCGCGAACGCAACGGGTATGAGCGCGAAGGCGAGGGGCCTGTCAAAGGAGAGTTGCATGCTCGAAGTGCCCGTTCAGATCAGGAGGCGGCGCCCACCACGGCTGGCGACGACGCATTCGCAAGAAACATGCGGGGCTGGGCGCTGCCATCGAGGGGCTCCGTCCAGATGTCGGTCTGGCCGGTCGTCGGATCCTGGACGCCGTAGAGAATGTCGTCGTTGTCGAGCCACTCAACCTGATCGTCGACGCTGCGCGTCTCGGTGCCTGCCCAGGTTTCGGTGAGCGTGGCGACATCGATCACCGCCAGTCGCCAGACGAGCGGGTCGTCGCTGATACGCTTCTTGAAGACGAGCCGCGTATTGTCGGGCGACAGCGACGGACATTCGGCGTTTTCGCGCACGATTTCCGCCGATCCCTCTGAGGTCCCGCGTACCAGGTACGTGTGCCCGTTGGTGCTGAGCGTGGCGTAGAACGTATCGTTGTCATTCGCGAACGTCACGCCCCAGTAGTTGAAATCCACGGACTGGAAGGGGCGGCCATTGAAGAACGTCGAGAAATTCTCCAGGTCGTCGAGAGCGACGCCGTTGTGCGTATCGAGCAGCGTGGTCCGCGTCGAAAATCCGGTGGAGTTGTAGGAATCGCCGGCCACGAAGACGGTGGTTGCGCCGAGCGTCCCCGCCGGCGACAGACGCACCCGGCTGGGCAGCCCCTGCTCGGGGTAGGTGTGCGTGACCTGAAAGTTCGCGTCGAAGCTGTAGGTGCCGCTGTCGACCACGCCCAGTCCGTTCGGCCCCAGGCACAGGCCCTGGTCCGCGGCAAAATATACGCGCTGACACGCCAGGGAGGTGAGCGACCGCGGACTGTCGGGCGCGTCGAGCGGTACCAGCGCAACATGCTGCGAGCTGCCATCGACGAACACCAGGTGGGGTTGACTGGCGACGGCCGCCAGACTCGACGATGAGGCAACGTCGACCGGAGCCTGTCGGGATGCACCCGAGCGCGAGGCCGCGAGCAGCGTGTAGCCAAAGGCACCCGCGATGCAGACGCAGCACACCAGCGCGAAGATGGCCGTACGGCCAAATCGGAAGCGCGGCGGTGGTCCCTCGGGGCTACGCGAGCTCATGGGCGGTGACCAGGGCACGACCGTATTGTGGGCGAAGTAGCGACCACACGCTAAAAGCCAGCGCCAGCACGAGCCCGGCGGCGAAGAGGCGAGCGGCGGCGTCCGGGCCCCAGGCGGTCCAGGCCGCGCCGAACAGCAGCGATGCGAACAGGGCGGCCACACCGGTGGCAGTGCCGAGCAGCGCGAGGCCACTGGTGCGCAGCTCCGGCGTCAGCAACTCACTGGCCAGCGCCATCAGCACGCCGTCCGTGGCCGCGTAGTACGCACCGAAAAACGCCAGGCAGGCAAATAGCTCCGGCACCCCGATCGAGGGGAGCAGCAGCGAGACGGTGACGACCAGCAGCAGCAGATAGCCACCCAGAAAGACGAAGCGTCGGCCAATTCGATCGGCCAGCCGACCGAACGGCACGGCCAGCACGAGGTAGGACAGCGAGGTCAGCACGTACAGCAACGGAATAAACGCTGCCTGGAACGACAACCGCCGCTGCAGCTCGAGATACAGGAAGCCGTCGCTGATGGTCGCCAGCGCCAGGGCACCGCCGGCGATGACCACTTTGCGGAAGGCGGGCGCCCGCAGGAGGTTGAGCGAGCTCTGCCACGAGATTGGCTGTTTGGGTGTGCGCACCAGCGTAGACGTGCGATTTTCGACGAACAGCGCCAGGATGCTCAGGCCGATCAGCGCCGCGCAGAAGCTCACCACGAATACCACGTCGAAGCCATTCGGCAGGCGGCTGAGGATGGCGAACGCGACCAGCGGGCCGAGCATGGCGCCCAGCGTATCAAGCGTCCGGTGGACCCCAAAGGCAGCCCCGAGCTGTTGCGGTGAGCTGTTCAACGAGATCAGCGCGTCGCGCGGCGCGGTGCGGATGCCTTTGCCGGTGCGGTCGATGAGGATGATCGCGGCGATCGCGGTCCAGGCGCCGCCGACCGCGAGCATGAGGGGTTTGGTGATCGCCGACAGAAAGTAGCCGAGGCCGGCCACCTCTTTGTATCGATGCCAGCGGTCGGCGGCGTACCCGCCGAAGACGCGCACCAGGGCGGAGGAGCCCTGGTACAGGCCGTCGATCAGGCCGAACTGGACCGGGCTGAGGTGCAGATAGAAGATCAGGTACAGGGGCAGGATCGTGCTGATCATCTCGGACGAGATGTCGGTGAACAGGCTGGTCAGCCCCAGGCGCACGACCGTCGGGCTGACGTCGCTGCCGATCAGATACCTGGGCAGGCGGCGCAGCGACAGGGGGACGCCTTGCAGTCCCTGGCGTACCGACGTGTACATCTCTCCGTGAGTCCTGACGCACAGCCTATACGTTGGTTGGGCTGATCGTGCCTGATCACAATTCTCTAAGGATCTGGCGCAAACGCGCGACAAGCGAGGCTTTACGCTTAGCTGCGCGTGCTCGCGGTTGTCCTCGTCTCACCGTTCCTGGCGGTGGACAATTTCGCGGTGGCCGCGGCACTCGGCTTGCAGGGCATTGGCCGTACCAGGCGCGCCCTGGTCCTCATCCTGTTCGGCGGGATGGGCGCGGCGGCGATCGTGGGCGGCGAACTGGTGGGCAGCGCGTCGTCAGCGTGGCTGGGATCCTTCGCGCAGTACGCAGGCGGGGTGATCCTGGTCGTGCTGGGCGCCTACCAGTTGTGGCAGGAACGCGGCTCAGCCGGCCGAGCCGCGAAACTGGCTGCCACGCCCTGGGCACTCTGCCTGCTGTCGGTTGGCGTGAGCCTCGATACGCTGGTGGCGGGCGTGGCGTTCGGCCTGCGCGGCGATCCGATCCTGGCCTCGGCCGTGGTGGTCGGCGGAGTCACGGCGGCCCTGTCGCTGTGCGGCCTGAAGCTTGGAGGCAGAATTGCGCGCTGGCAGCGGCTGAGTGCCTGGGCGGCGCCCGTGGCGCTGGTTGGGGTGGGGGTGGCGATTGGCAGCGGCCTTATTTGAAGGGGAGTGCCGTGACCGCACCCTCGACGCGTACCGCGACCATGGAACCCGCTTCTGGTACGGCGTAACCGGGCGTGAGGCCGGTCACCTGGACCGGTTGGGGCGCGTGGTCGAGTTGCAGCAGAACGAGCGCTGCCTGTCCAAAAAAACGGGTTTCCACGACGCGAGCCTGGACGCCGGGGTGCGCTGAACCGAGGCACACGATCTGTTCGGGGCGGATCAGAACCAGGGCCGGTCCGTCGCCGATGCTGTCCGGGTTGCGGAGGGGCAGATGGCCCAGCACACACTCCGCCCAGGTGGAATCGATCTCAGCCTCCAGCAGGTTGGCCTCGCCGACGAAGCGCGCCACCGCCGGATCAGCCGGCTCCCAGTACAGGGTGGCTGGATCGGAGCGCTGGACCAGGCACCCGCCGCGCATCACCGCCACCTCGTCGGCCATGAAGAACGCCTCCGCCTGGTCGTGGGTCACCAGCAAGGTCGTCGCCCCGAACTCCGACAGCGCGCGTTTCACGTCGGCGCGCAAGCTGCCGCGCAAGCCGGTATCGAGGCCTGAAAACGGCTCGTCGAGCAGCACCAGGCTGGGCGCGGGCGCCAGCGCGCGGGCCAGCGCGACGCGCTGCTGTTGTCCGCCTGAGAGCTCGTGGGGTTTGCGATCGCCCAGACGCGGCATGCCCACGAGCTCGAGCATTTCCTGGACGCGGCGGGCGCGCCGCTCCGTGCGCGGCAGACCGAAGGCCACGTTGTCGGTCACGTTCAGGTGCGGAAACAGGGCTCCCTCTTGCGGCACGTAGCCGACGCGGCGTTTCTCGGGTGGGACGTACGCGCCAGGTCCGGCCACCAGGCGGTGCTCCAGGCGAATTTCTCCGCCGTCCGGTCGATCGAAGCCCGCAATCAACCGCAGCAAGGTCGTCTTGCCACACCCCGACGCGCCCAGGATCGCAGTGGTACTGCCGGCCTCGACATCCAGGCCCAGGTGGTGGAGAACGGGCTGGCCGGGGAAGCTCTTGTCGAGGTTGGTGACCTGGAGCTGCTTCACGACGCGGCTAGCGGAGCCAGCGAGCTCAGCTGCCGCGTGAGAATGAACGTCGGAACAGCCGAGAGCACCACCAGCACGGCGGCGTACGGAGCCGCGGCGCCATACGCCAGCGAGTCGGTGTTCGACCAGACCTGCATGGCCAGGGTCTGGGTGCCGATGGGCGCCAGCAGCAGTGTGGCAGTGAGCTCGGTGACGGTGGACAGGAACACCAGCGCAGCGGCGGCACCCAATCCAGGCAGGATGAGCGGAATGGTGACCCGCCGCAACGCCTGCATGGGCGTGCAGCCCAACGAGCGGGCGACGTCCTCGAGGCTGGCGGAGGCCTGAGCGACCGATGCGCGCACCGCCACCAGCGCCAGTGGTAGGAACATGACGGCGTAGGCGACCAGCAGTAAGGCGGTGGTCTGATAGATGGGACGCGCAAAATGCACGGCGGTAACGACGAACGCGAGTGCGATGCTGATTCCGGGCAGGACCTGGCTGACGTAGGTGCTGCGTTCGGCGAGCGTACTGAGCCGACTGCTGAAGCGCACCGCCAGCAAGGCAACCGGCAGCGCGCACGCGGTGGTGCCAATCGCGGCGGCAAGACCCAGGCTCACCGAGCTCAGCACCGCCTGACCGAGTGCGCGGCTGACCAGCGCGCCTGAGGTGCCCGTCAGCAGCCAGTAGGCCAGCGTGGCCAGCGGTACCACCAGCGCCACCATCGCGAACGCCGACAGCGCCAGCAGGACCGGGACCGTCGCTCGGCCGAGGTTGTGCAGTGGCGGGCGGCGCGCCGCGCCTTTGCCGACGCGGGCCGCGGCGGCCTGACCGCGCAGCCGGACCTCGATAATCAGCAGTCCGACACACATGGCAGCCAGCACGCTGGTCAGCAGCGCCGCCGAGGCGCCGTCAAAACTGAGCTGATACTGGGTGTAGATCTCAGTCGTGAACGTGGAAAAGCGCAGTAATGAAAAAGCGCCGAACTCCGAAAGGACGTTCAGCGCCACCAGCAGACATCCGCCCAACAGGGCCGGGCGTGCCTGGGGCAGCGTCACGTGCACGAAGGTGCGAAGGGGTCCGAAGCCCTGTGCGCGGGCGACCTCCTCCAGGGCCGGATCCATGCCGCGCAACACCGCGGCGAGCGGCAGGTACACCAGCGGACAGTAGGCCAGCGTGACGATGAACACGGCGCCCCAGAAGCCCTGCACGGCCGGCGTGAGCGACACCCAGCAGTAGCTGCTGACGAAGGCCGGCACGGTAATGGGCAGCACGGCCACTACGGCCCACGTGTTGCGGCCCGGCAGATTGGTCCGCTCCGTGCACCACGCCAGCGCCATGCCGATCAGCGCAGCCAGCGCGGTCGAGGTTGCCGTGAGCCGCAGCGTGTTGCCCAGGAGTTCGGCGACGCGCGGCCGCAACAGCAGCGCGGCTGCCTGATCCCAGCCGATCGCCAGCGAGCGGACGACGACGAAGCCGGCGGGTACCAGGGCGATGACCACGATGATGGTCGACACCAGGAGCAGTGGCCACGGCGTGTGAACGCGCAGCCAGGGCTGTCGCAAGCCTGGCTGGACCACGGCGGGTGTGGCCTGGGGCGCTGTCTCGGCAATCTCGGGCGGGAAGACGCGCAGCGCGTCCAGGCGAGCTGACGAAGCCTGCGTGGTGGGTGCCTCCTTCTCTCCCTACAGGAGGCCGACTTGCTGCAGCAACTGGACGGCCATGGTGTCGTCGCCCAGATCGGCGATGGACAGATCCGGCGGATCGAGAGAGGCGAATGGCTTCAAGCTCGGGTCGGGCTGCACGCCACTGCCCAGCGGGTACTCGAAATCGTTGGTGGTGGCGATGACCTGCTGACCCGCGGGGCTGACCAGGAACTGGAGGAAGGCCTGGGCTTCAGCCGGATGCTGACTGGAGGCCAGCGCACCAGCCGGCGAGACATCCACCAGCGCACCGGGATCGCCGTGACCGAAGTAGTAGAGCGCGGATTTCATGTTGTCGGGCCCGACCTCGGCTGCCTGGCGGAACCAGTAGTAGTTGTTGATGATGCCCGCGGCGATCTGGCCGTTGTTGACCGCGTTCAGGATGGCGGTATTGCCGTTGTACGTCTGCGCCGCGTTGGCCTTGACGCCCGTCAGCCACTGACGGGCCGCGTCTTCGCCGTTGAGCTTGATGACGGCGGTGACTACCGGCTGGAAGTCGTTTTCGGCGGGGGCGATGCCGATCCGTCCCTGCCACACCGGGTCCGCGAGATTCAGGATGCTTTCCGGCAGTTGATCGGGGGGGACCAGCGACGGGTTGTAGACCAGGACCGTGGCGCGGGCGTCGACGGCGACCCAGTCGCCCTCGGGCGAGTTGTACTGGGCGGGAACCGCGGCGAGGGTTTGCGGGTCGACCGGAGCCAGCAGGTGCTGTTCGTCGAGCACCATCAGCTCGGGCGAGTTTTCGGTGAACACCAGGTCGGCGGGCGAGGCCGAGCCCTCTTCGATGATCTGATTGGTGAGGCCGGAGCCCTCGCCGGAGCGGACGTTGACCTGGATACCGGTGCTCTGGGTGAAGGCGGCGACGAGGGCGTTGGTGGTCGCGGCGTGCTGGCCGTTGTACAGCGTGAGGGTGACGGGCTGGGTGCCGGTCTGGGCCAGGGCGGCGGGGGCCGCGGTGGCGGCGGCGCTGGCGCCGACGAGGCTGACGGAGGCTAGCAGGCGGGCGCCACGGCCGAGCATCGACAAGGACAAAACTGGGAACCTCCCTCGCCACGCGATCTTCGTAGGTCCTAAGACGGTAGCTTGCCTGGGCCTAACAGCGCAAGGAACCTGTAACTCGCAGCGGTATAGTGGCCGCGAGGGAGGCTCGTATGACGAATCGTGGGCTGGCGATGACTCGTCGGTCGTTTTTGCGCGTCGGGGCGGGGGCACTGATGCTCGGGGGAGTGCAGCTTCTGGCAGCGTGTACGGCGACGGGCTCGACGCCGCCACCATCCGGCGCGCAGCCCACGAGTGCCAGCGCGCCGGTGCAGTCAGCCACCGGCGGCGCGGCGCCGACCAGCGCGGCCAGCGGCGGCACCGCTCCCGCAACGGCAGCTCCCGCGACGGTCGCGCCTGCGACGCTGGCGCCTGTCGCGACGGCGGCCACGGGCGCGGCTGTCCAGCTGCCAACCCACGTGCCGCTCGCGGGCGTCAACCCCGACATCCCCGCCTCGGACGACGGGCTGCTCGACGCCGGCTTCATCAATTACCCCGCCAACCCGCTCAAGTCGGTCCAGGACACACCCGGCCTCGGCAGCGAGGTCTCGGCCGTCACGTGGACCACCGGCGCCCCGCCGACGCCCATGGAGTCGAACCAGCTGTGGCAGGCCGTCAACCAGGCCCTGGGCGTCACACTCAAAATCAGCATTCAGGCGCAAGCCGACTACGCAACGGTCAAGCTGCCAACGGTGGTCGCCGGCGGCGATCTGCCGGACATCCTGTATATCGCGCCCGGCGCCGTGATCCCCGAATACCCGACCTTCCTCAAGACCCAGATGGCGGACCTGACGCCGTATCTGAGCGGAGACGCCGTCAAGGACTACCCGAATCTGGCCAACATTCCCACCATCGCCTGGCGCCAGATGGTGCTCAACAACACCATCTATGGCATTCCGTGCGCGAATTCGCTGTACCTGTGGGTGCACTGGGTCCACCAGGACCTGCTCGACGCCGACGGGCTGGCGCGCCCGGGCAACGCCGACGACTACAAACAACTGGCGGTGCACTTCACGCAGCCTGACCGGAATCTGTACGGACTCGGAGCAGAAAATGCCGTCGGCATGGGGATGACCAACGGCTGGATGACGGGCATCTTCGGCGCTCCCAACATGTGGCAACTGGACCCGAAGACCGGCTCCCTGACCAATACGCTCGAGACCGACCAGTATCGCGCGGCCGTCGGCTACGCGCGTGATCTATGGGCGGCCGGCGCGTATACCCCCAACGCTCTGCAATACAACCTGGTCAGCGCGCGCAATGACATGGCAGCGGAGAGATTTGCGTTCCGCATGGACGCGTTCGCGGTCGCTTCAGACCTGTTCTGGGCGGCAGCCGCGCGGCGCGACCCGCCCGGTAGCCCGCAAGTGCTGGCTCCGTTTCCGGCGGTGGACGGCGGCACGCCGACGTACTGGCCAACCAGCGGCATTCTTGGCTACAGCGTGATCAAGCAGGCGCCGCCCGAGCGCATCAAAGAGATTCTGCGGGTGCTCAACTGGTTGGCGGCACCGCTCGGCACGCAGGAGTACCTGCTGAAGACGTATGGCCTGAAGGATGTCCACTGGACTCCGGACGACAACGGCAATCCGATTCTGACCGACCGGGGCAAGGCGGACGCGACTGTTCCATTCCACTATCTGACGCGGGCACCCAACGTGCTGTACTGGCCACAGACGCCCCAGAACACGCCGGTCATGCACGAGGTGCAGAAGTCGATTTATCCGTACCTGTCGGCGAATCCGACCGATCCCTATTATTCGCCGACCAACGCGAGCAAATCGCCGGCGCTCAACAGCGCATTGAACGACCAGTTGAATGACATTGTCGTCGGGCGCCAGCCGCTGGAGGCGTTCGATCAATCCGTCAAAAGCTGGCAGACCGGGGGCGGCAATCAGATGCGGCAAGAATTCGAGCAGGCCATCGCGGCGGCCCACGGCTGACGGAGTCCAGTGGCTGCCTCCGCCTCCGCTTGTCACCCGAGTCGGGGGCGGATACAACGCAGGCGTTGAACTCCGATCCTGAACGTCTGCGACTGGCCAGCTCACGCGGCCAGGCGGCCACCAGCCGCGAAGCCGGAACCGGCCAGCTCAGCGGCGCCGTGCCCTGGCATCGCTGGGGAACGTATCTGGCCGAACGGCAGTGGGGCACGGTGCGCGAAGACTATTCGATCGACGGGCGCGCCTGGGACTTTTTCCCGTACGACCACTCCGGCTCGCGCGCCTACCGCTGGGGAGAAGACGGACTGCTGGGACTGTGCGACGACCAGATGCGCCTGTGCTTTGCGCTTGCAGTGTGGAACGAAGCTGACTCGCACCTCAAGCAGCGTCTGTTCGGCTTGACGGGACCGCAGGGCAACCACGGCGAGGACGTCAAGGAGTATTACTGGTACCTGGATGGCACGCCCACCCACTCGTACATGCGTGCGCTATATCGGTACCCGCAACGCGCCTTCCCGTACGACCAGCTCAGAGACGGCAACGCGCGGCGGACACGATTGGACCCGGAGCTGGAGCTCCTGGACACCGGCGTCTTCGCCGACCTGAGATATTTCGACGTCACAGTCGAATACGCCAAGGCCAGTCCAACCGATATCTGCATCCGCATCACGGCCACCAATCATGGTCCGGATCCGGCGCCATTGCACCTGCTGCCGACGCTCTGGTTCCGGAATACCTGGTCGTGGGGACGCGATACGACGCGGCCGTCACTCGCCGCGGTGCCCGGCGAGCCGTGCGCGGAAGCCCTCCATCCCGCGCTCGGGAGGTACTGGTTGTACTGGCAGGACGCACCCCAACTGCTGTTCACCGAGAACGAGACCAATCTGCAGCGCCTGTGGCGGGTGCCCAATCGCACGCCCTACACGAAGGACGCCATCGACGCCGCGGTGGTGAATGGTCGACGCGACGCGGTCAATCCAGCCAACCGCGGCACCATGCTGGCGACCGACTACCGACTCCTGCTGGGGCCGGGTGCAACAGAAACACGCGTGCTGCGACTGTCCTCCGAGCGACACGCCGCGCCGTTCGCCGCCATTTCCGACGTGTTTGCCGACCGCCATGCGGAGGCCGACGAGTTCTACGCGACGATGCCCGGCGTGCAGGGACTCTCCGAGGACGAGCGCCGCGTGCGGCGTCAGGCGTACGCCGGTTTGCTGTGGTCCAAGCAGGTGTATATCTGGGACCAGCCGCAGTGGATCGTGGGTGATCCGGCTGGCCCGCCGCCACCGCCGGAGCGTGCCTACGGACGCAATTCCGGCTGGGCACACTTCAACACCACGCACGTGCTGTCGGTTCCGGACGCGTGGGAATATCCCTGGTTCGCTGCGTGGGACCTGGCCTTCCATTGCGTCCCACTCGCGTATGTCGACCCGGAGTTCGCCAAAGACCAACTGACGATCATGCTGCGTGAGTGGTACATGCACCCGAACGGCCAGATCCCGGCGTACGAGTGGGCCTTTGACGACGTCAATCCACCGGTGCATGGCTGGGCAGCGTGGCGCGTCTACCAGATCGACCGGGAACTGACGGGAACGGGCGACCGCGGCTTCCTCGAGCGCGTTTTCCACAAGCTGCTGCTGAACTTCACCTGGTGGGTCAATCGCAAGGACCCGAATGGGCTGAACGTCTTTCAGGGCGGCTTCCTGGGACTCGACAATATCGGCGTCTTCGATCGCAGCATCGCGCTGCCCACCGGCGGCAACCTGGAACAGTCCGACGGCACCGCCTGGATGGGCATGTACTGCCTCAACATGCTGGTCATGGCCCTCGAGCTGGCGCGCGAAAACGACGCCTACGAGGAGATCGCCAACAAATTCTTCCAGCATTTCCTGTACGTGGCCAGTGCCATGAACAACGTGGGCGGCAAAGGCTTCGCGCTCTGGGACGAAGATGACGAGTTCTTCTACGACGTGCTGCACACGCCGGCCAGCGAGATCCACCGGCTGCGCGTGCGGTCGCTGGTCGGGCTGATTCCGCTCCTGGCGGTGGAGACGATCGAGCCAGACCTGCTGGAGCGCATGCCGCAATTCAAGACCCGACTCGAGTGGGTGCTGGCGAATCGCCCCGAGCTGGGCTCGTTGATCTCGCGCTGGCACGAACCTGGCCTGGGCGAGCGGCGCCTGCTGGCGCTCGTGCGTAGCGGCCGCATGCAGCGGCTGCTGCGTCGCATGCTGGACCCGAACGAGTTTTTGAGCGATTACGGAATCCGCTCGGTCAGCAAATTCCACCAGGAGCACCCGTTCACTCTCGACCTCGAAGGTGCGCGTTACCAGATCGGCTACGAACCGGCGGAATCGCGAACGGGAATGTTTGGCGGCAACTCCAACTGGCGCGGTCCAGTGTGGATGCCGATCAACTATCTTCTCATCGAAGCATTGCAGAAGTTCCACCACTACTATGGGGATGACTTCCTGGTGGAGTGCCCGACGGGCTCAGGTCGGCAAATGACACTGCGCGAGATCTCGATGGAGCTCTCACGGCGGCTGACGCGACTGTTCCAGCGCGGCGAGGACGGCTGTCGGCCCGTCTTTGGCCCCAATCCGCTGCTGCAGTCAGATCCGCACTGGCGCGACAACGTGTTGTTCTACGAGTATTTCCATGGCGACACCGGTGCCGGTCTGGGAGCCAGCCATCAGACGGGCTGGACCGCGCTGGTGGCGAACTTGTGAAGGCGCTCAGCGTCGAGACCTTTGCACCCCTGGTGGGCAGCCTGTTCCGGATGCACGTGGATCCGGAACAGACGTGGGATGTCGAGCTGATCGAAGCCAGATCGATCGAGGCACCCGCGCTTGCGGCACGTCAGCCCTTTTCGCTGGTCTTTCGGGGACCGCGGACGCCGCTGGCGGTCCAGCGCATCTACCGGCTGGAGCACGCGGCGCTGGGCGAGCTCGAGCTTTTTCTGGTGCCCGTCGGTCCGGACAAGCTCGGCATGTGTTACGAAGCGATCTTCAGCTGAGACCACTCGAGCAGGAGATACACACCGCGGTCTTCTTTCTGGGTGAACCCCAGGCGCGTGTACAGCGCCAGGGCAGGATTGAAGCGCTCGACGTGAATCGTCAGCGGCTTGTCCGTGGCCGACGATTCTCGCTGCAGCGCCCGCAAGAGATACGTCCCGATGCCTGAACCGCGGTATTCGGGCAGCAGGGCGATGTCGACGACGCGGATCTGGTCGGGCCAGCGCGCGACGTACAGGCGACCGATCGGGTGCCTGTCGAGCAGGATCAGCTCAAACGCGGCGCCAAGATAGTGCGCCTGATAGTAGGTGTGCTGGGCCGCGAACTGCTGCCGCAGAAACGCAGCTTTGGCCGCGTCGGTCCAGTCGACCAGGTCCAGTTCGGACTGGCGCGTGCTCGCGTAGAGGGTGTAGAGGAACGGCTCGTCGGTCGCCTCGATGGGCCGCAGCGCGATGTTGACCGTGGCCGGGCTGGGGGTCACGTGCGCGGTGGATAGATGCCCTGCATCGCGATGCAGAAATTGAGGGTCAGATACGGCTGCAGGTTGTTGTGTGCCTGACCACCGCCGGCGGGCGTGATGGCGCCGGGCGCGAGCTGGACAAGCTGACTGGTATTGGTGGTGTACAGGTCGCCACCCGTGGCGCGGGCGAAGATCTCGCCGCCTGGTGTGCGGTCCTGTGCGGGCTGAGCCGAGGCCGTCCAGCCATGCGTGTGCGGGGGCACCTGCGGCGTGAGCAATGTGACCGTCGGGGTACCACCGGTTTCACCGAGGTCATGCAGGCTCAGGCCGGGACCCTGGCCGGGGTGCATGGGCGCCATACCCTGCAGGTTCGGCAACGCAAAGTTACTCGTGCCGTTGCCACCGTATGTGGTTCCGAGTAGTGAAAACAAGGCGGTGTTTTGCGAGATCGGCAGCAGTTGTCCATCGCAGAACGCCCAGCCCCTGGGCGCGAAATTGAACGGAAGAATGCGAATCTCCGCGAGAAACGGGTCCACGTGTGCTCCTATGATTGGCTGGGGTAGACACCGAACAGTGAAATAATGAAGTTCACACACCCATACGGCTGCATGTTGGAGTGCGATTGGTTGCCACCGGCCGCGGTGGTTACCGCCGCGGCTGCGAAGACATCCGAGCTTGGCGGTGGCACCTGCGTGTACGCCACCGTGTTGAGGGTGGGCGCACCCAGGTTACCCTGTGGCGTCGCCGCGTTGGCCGCATCACCTGAAGCGTAGACAGGATGGGTGTGCGTCGGGTACTGGCCAGACGTTAGCGTGACGTTCTCGACTCCGCCACTCTGGGCCAGGACGAAGCCTGATCCCTGGTGGATGGGGAGACGACCGCGCATGTCAGGCAGCGCGAACGTCTGTTGGCCGTCGCCGCCATACTGAGTGCCAATCAGGTTGAAGAGGGTGTCATAGGAGGAAATCGGAAGAATCTGGCCCTCACAGAGCATCCAGCCGGCGGGCGCATAATTGCCAGCGAATATCCGGATTTCGCCAACGTATGGGTCTGACATCTCTCGGTCCTTCCTGCCTCAGTTCCGCGACGGATAAATGCCCACCAGGGCGACGCAGAACGACAACGTCAGGAACGGTTGCACGTTCGGGTGCGGTTGACCACCACCCCAATTGGCCAGTGATCCGTTCATCATCGCCACCGTATTGGTCGGCGCGTGATACACCTGAGCGGGCCGCTGGGCGAGCACGCCGCCAACGGGGCTGACCGCCGAACCGACCGTGTTCGAACCCTGAGCGGCGTGGCCGTGCGCGGGCACCTCGGCAATCGACAACGTGTGGGCGGCTTCGCCACCAGTCTCGCCGAGCGTGTGGCCGCTGCCCATGTGCAGCGGCGTTCGACCCTGGAGGTTGGGCAATCCGAACGTCGTGCGTCCATCGCCGCCGTAGGTCGTCCCGAGCAGCGAAAACAGGGCCTGGTTCTGGTTGATGGGCAGCAACTGACCGTTGCATAGCGCCCATCCTCTGGGAGGAAAGCCGAAGCTCATCATGCGTATCTCGCCGATAAACGGTTCCGCCATTGGCTGGTTCTCCTTGGTCTACGGCTGGAAACAGGTCAGGGTGGCGTGCTGCACCTGGCGGTGCTGGAGACAGTGATCGTGCCGGTGGCTTGTGCCGCCGGCACGCTGGTATTGTTGGCGTTGAGCACGGTCGTCGGATCGGTGGAACTGGAACTGCCTTGCTCGAGGGTCACCGTTGCCGATCCGAACTGGGCAAGGAAGATGCCCAGCAGCCCGCTGGCGTTCGTCGTGGCGTTGTTGCCCGTGACGTTGAAGCAGGCGGTGGCTGACTGATGCGGTGTCAGGTCGATGCCGTTGGCTCCACTTGCGGCAGTGGTGACCTTGTTGTTGGTCAGGGTGACGTTCAGCGTCGGCGTGCTGCCTGAATCTGGCGTATTCACGTTGATGCCGTCGAACTGTCCGTTGTTGCTCACGGTGTTGTTGTTGATGAGCACGTTGGACACCGTGCCTTTCCCGCTGAGGTAGGCCTCGATTGAGTTGTTGTTCCCAGTGTTTGGCTGGGTGATCGTGTTGTTCTCCACCCGGGCGTTCAAGCTGCCGGCCGTCGTCAAATCGGAGCCGTTGCCGACAAAGATGGAATTGCCCGGCTGGCCCACGAACGTGTTACCAGAGATCGTGCACGTCGCCGTCGCGCCGTCGTCGTTCGAACACAGCACCCCGTCGTTGTTGTTCGTGAACGTATTGGCGCTCGACGAGCCGAGGACCTCGAGGGTCAGGTTCGACGTGGGCAGCGCTGAGCCCTGAAGTCCGACCGAGAAATTGCTGCTGAACGTGCTGCCGCTGACAATCACCGTCGCCACGGCGCTTGTTCGAGTTTCGATCAGAAAGCCCGAGCCATTGTGCGCGTTCTGGAAGGATGAGTTCTGGACGTCGAGCTCCGTCAGCGTGCCCTGCGAGCTGAACATCGACACGTTGCGCTCATAGGACCCGACCAGCGTGCTGTTGCTAATGCGCGTGGGATTCGGGCCCGTCGGACCACTACCGGTCAGTCCACTACTGGCCGTGAGCTCGCTGCCGAAACGGACGGCATCCTCCTCTCCGGACGTGCCGTTGTTACTCATGCTCGCCCAATCGAGGGCAAAGCCGTTTACGGCGTTGGTGCCATAGATGCCGTTGCCACCACTGTTGTTGATGTGCATCCGCTGGAGCACCACGTTGGTGGTGCTGGTCAGCGACACCGAGTCACCTGTCGTGTGCTGAATGGTGCCGCCGCTGCCGTTCTGGTTAGCGGTGCCGTCGCCGGTCACGGTCAGACCACCACTGGACCCTGTCGAATTCAGCACGATGGCATTCGTGGGTCCAGTTGACGACGTACCCGAGTTGATGCTGTAGAACGTCATTCCGTTCCCGCCGATACTGGTGTTGACCACGTTGAGGGCGGTGCCGGTCGTCGTCGTAATCGAATTGGCGTTGGTACCCGTGGTCACGTTCACCGTGCCACCCCCGGTGGCGTTGAAACCGATGCCAGAACTCGTCGTGATC
>JAFAWJ010000613.1 GCA_019242065.1 Chloroflexota bacterium | reverse complement strand
GCACCTCGTCGGCGGCGCGCAGCACGCGGTACATCGTCGGCACGGAGCACACGTAGCGGCCTTCATCCAGCAACGTCGCGTAGATCGTGGCGGGCGCCTGATCGACGAAACGCTCCTGGTGCAGGATGCCCAGCACCTCAGCGCGTTCCGTTGACTGAGTGCCCGCGGTTGTGACCTCGGAGCTCGAGACGCTCGGGGTGGCAGCGGGCTCTGGCGATGGTGCCGATAGTAGGTGGCGCGTGCACGCCCCAGCGCCGCGCAGGCCGCGCGTGTGCCAATGCTCGGCGCCAGGTCGGCGATGGTCTGATCCACCACTACGTCGGCTCGCCGCCGCTCGGCTCCGCGCTGCCCGTGGCGAGCTGCTCCAGCAGCGCGGAGAGTTTGCGCTGGACATCGATGACCCGCTGGGCTTTGCCCAGTTCGGCCTGCAACCGCGTCACCTCCTGACGCAGCCACTCCAGCTCACGCTCACTCGGCTGAGCCACCCGCCGGCCGCGGGTCCCCCGAGCGCCTGCAGTGCGCCCGCGTCCCGCTGGCGGCGCCACTCCGAGATCGACGAGGTGGACAACCCCTCGCGGCGAAGCAGCGCACTTCGCATGACTGGACTCCTGCGTTCGTACTCAGCCAGGATCTTCAGTTCGTACTGCGCGGAAAACACCCGGCGCCTCGCACGCTCGCGCACCTCGGGGTCGGCTGGCTCGTCCACCGGCACAGCATGCCGGCCGGACAGCTCGGTTGTCATCAGCATCGGATGTGGCGACCCTTCCTCACGCCCTCCTCCTCGCTAATGTCAGATCTTCAACTGGTCTCACCAAGGACAGACACGGAGGGGCTCCGTCGGTCTACGCCTATCGCTCGTGACTTTTGCGGCGATAGAAGCGGACCCGACCCCCCACCGTCGCAAGAGTCCTGTAGATGGTCGAGTGCGACGCAACGATCCAGGGGGCCACTTCGAAGGTGTCCGTCGGAGCATTGCGTGGGTCAGTGCAGCGGAGGCCGGCGTCGGAGCGCTCTGCGCAGAGAACGACACATTCGGATGGTGGACTGCCACACAGCGCCGCGATATGCTGTCGTTCCTGGTTGAGGCCGGCGTCCCGAGGCTTCGCCACCTGGAGAGGAGTCATAACTCGTGATGTCCGAAGAGTCCACGCCAGGCCAGTCGGCCGCCCGCCAGCGCCGTGCAGCCGCTCACGAGGCCGGTGGCCCACGCAGGCCGCCACAGGAAGTTCAAGCTGCCGTTGAGCTGCACGTGTGTATGGGCCTGAATGCCTGCAGCCAGCATGGTGCCGGAAACACCGGGGCGATGGCGGGCATGGGCAACTGTGCGACTGCCATGCACGTGTGCCACGGGTCCAACGCCTGTCGAGGGCAGGGGGGATGTGGGTACGCTGGCTCGGAGGTGGAGCAGGGCAAGCCTGGTGCCCAAGCGTGTGCGTCCAATGGAAGCTGCGCAAGTCCCATCAACGTCAGTCGCGTCAGCTCTGCCGGTCAGAATAAGGGAAGGAGCGTCTGGAAACTGGCGCGTGCGCTCTTTGAACAGCGGATGTACGATGCGGGCGTTCCCTTTGGGCCGTCTCCTGGGGAAGGTTACCCCGACGATCTCGTACCTTTGTACGAAAAAGAGTTCACCGGTTGCGAATGACGCAGTCACGGCTGGGTCTCCCATCGCTCGGTCTCGGGGTGGGGTTGCGCTCGGCGCACTTTGACTACGTCCTGCACCACCGATCTCGAGTCGACTGGTTCGAGATCGTGTCTGAGAATTTTCTCAGGTCCAGCGGTTGGCCACGCTATGTACTCGACTCTGTCGCCGAGCAGTATCCAGTCGTCATGCATGGCGTCTCACTCTCGATTGCCAGTACCGACCCCGTAAATTTTGAATATCTTGCCCAGGTCAAGCAACTGGCAAGCTCGACCCGAGCAATCTGGGTATCGGATCACGTGTGCTGGACAGGGGTGGCAGGGACCAATACCCACGAGCTTGTGCCGTTCCCACTGACGGAAGCGTCCCTGGCGCACGTGGTGGAGCGGATCCGGATTGTCCAGGACTATCTCGAGCGCCCACTGGTGCTCGAAAATCCGAGCACGTACTTCAGCTATATCGAATCGACGTTGACCGAATGGGACTTCCTGGCCAGGATGGCGGAAGAGGCGGATTGCGGTCTGTTGCTCGACGTGAACAACGTGTTCGTTTCGTCGGTGAATCACGGGTTCGATCCGGAGACCTATCTGCGGGCGTTGCCGCCCAGCCGCGTGGTACAGATGCACGTCGCTGGGCACGCCCTCAACTCCACGCATGCAGTCGACACGCATGACGGCCCTGTCGCGGACTCGGTTTGGAACCTGTTCCGGCTGGCGGTCTCGCTGACGAATGGGGTGTCGACGCTCCTCGAGTGGGATGAGCACTTGCCGGCGTTTCCCGTGCTGGAGGGAGAGCTTGACAAAGCCAGGGCGTATGGGGCCGCTGGTCGAGAACCAACCAACATTTGCAGAGAGAGAGCATCCAACCAACAGGCCGCGGCGCCGACGCGCGGCGATCGTCGAGGCGTCGCCACTTGCGTCTCGACCGCCCCAAGCCATTTAAGGTCGGTGCAGCTTTGGACACAACTGGTGCTTGGACATCCACACAGCGTGGCGGCCGGCGCGAGAAGCAGACGCGCGCGTGCAGCGCTGCCCGCGGCGCAAGGCAGGTTGGACAGAGTCATCGCCGCGTCCCGGGGTTTGAGCGCTGAGCAGCGTGTTGGACTTACTCGCCTCAGCAGCCGACGGCGTCGTCTCGAGGCGATGCGCTCGCTACATCCGGCCCTGCTGCATGCGCTGGGGCAAGGGTTGTTCGACCAGTTTGCATTGGCATATCTTGATCAACACCCGTCGACGAGCTATACGCTTGCAAATCTAGACGACAACTTTGTGGATTACCTCGTCGCCACCCGTCCTAAGAGACGCGGTGCGGGGCACGCGCCAGCTTGGCCAGACTTCATCATCGAGTTGGCCGCCTTCGAGCACACCTTCACTGCGGTGTACAACGGGTCGGATTGCGAGCGTGTCGCCAAGCCGACGTGCGGTCGCTGTGCTGCAAACGAAGGCGGATTGCTCGACTGTGAGCTGCGCGTTTCACCCGGCGTGCATGTTCAGCGGTCTCGCTATCCAGTCCATGAGTACTTCGAGGCTGTGAAGCACGGCAGGCCAACGCCCATACCGGCGCCGCAGGACACAATCGTGGCGCTGAATCGGACGGATTACACCGTCAGAGTCGCGCGGCTCGAACCGCTCGAAAGCGAGGTGCTCGAGCTTGTGCTGAACGACGCCTCGCTCAAAACAGCGACGCTGGCAAGCGGGGCCTCTCCGCGTGCTGTCAGCACCTGGTTGCAGACGTGGATTGCGCGAGGCTACATAGGGTGCGTTGCCCCTCGCGAAATACCCAGGCAGGAGCTGTGTTGATGACAGATTCACCGTATGCGGTTGATGCGCAAAGACCCATAGCTACGGTGGGCGACCTCGTAGCCCACCTGTATCAGGCAGCTCAACTGGAAATGTCAACGATTCCCCTGTACCTGTATGCGGGTTACTCGATTCAGACACGCAGCTACTCGCAATGGTCACCTGGGGTTTCCGCATTTCGAGCCATCCGAAGTGTCGTGATCGAAGAAATGCTGCACCTGTCGCTTGTGCGCAATCTGATGGTTGCGATCGGGGCCGGCGACCAGATGCGGTTTTACGACGAACGATTCTTGCCAACGTATCCAACGCGGATGTTGCACCGAATACCAGCGCTAGAGCTTCCACTGGAACCGTGTTCACGCGAGTTGATGGCACAGGTTTTTGTTCCGCTCGAATTACCAGAGAAGGCCGACGCGCCTCCCGAGCCGCACCGGTACGGAACCATCGGGCAGTTCTACGCGGCCATACGACTCGGCTTCCAGGCACTGGACACCCCGTCTCTGTGGGCGAACAATCGTCCCGATCTCCAGTACACGAGCGCCTACTGGAATCAGGACGGGGGCGGCGAACCCATTACCGTTTGCGACATTCAGTCTGCGATGCAGGCCCTAGATACCATCGTTGAGCAGGGGGAAGGTGCGCGGCCGCACGATACGAGCGTGCCCATCGAGCCGGCCGACCCTGTGCTCGGTGAGGACGAGTTGTCGCACTATGCAAAGTTCCGACGCATTGCCGACGGCATCGACGGCATCGGCACTGTCTATCCGGTGCCAAGGAATCCACGCACGGCCGACTTTGAGCCCCCGGTCCGCGGCTTGTCGGATCTGTTCAATGCCGGCTACTGCTTCGTTCTGAGCATGCTGGACGCCATCTATACGACCTCACGATCGACTGTGCAGCCGGGTGCGACGAGTACTCGGTATGGCCTGGAACGGAACTTCATCGCCGCAATGGGTGGTCTGTTGTTTCCGGTGGCCGATTTACTGGTGCGGACACCACTGAGCGGCGGGCAGCAGCACGCGGCGCCGACCTTTCAGTTCCATCAATTCGCCGAAGACCAGTCGAAAAAGGCTCAGCTCATCCGGCTGTGTGACGACGTCGCGAGTAATTATCCTGAGCTGGGGGGTGACAACGGCGTAAGATGGCTCATCAGCGGATTACCTGCCCTGTGATTCGACAGTGCCACGTGCACGTACCAGGCCGAGTAGTGCGCTCCTAAATATTACTCCGGTCTCGTACAGAGTGTTGCTGTGCCACACTTCACTCCGCGCTACATGTTGATAGACCCGTGCAATCTGGATCAAGCCGCCATGGCGCTCAAGTTTCCCGATCTTCGTCAAGCCGGCCAAGTCCGCGTTCTCAGAATATGCGTGCCGGATCGACGCCTTTGAACAGCTAGTCGAGTTCGTGGGCTCCGAGGGTGTGGTCAGACATCACGTCGAGTACTTCCCTCCGTTCAATCAGATGGCCGCGAGCTATACGGACTTTCCTTGCAACGCAAGCTACATGTTGGCCGAGGAGGTGCTAACCGGTTCTCAGGTCACCTTGGACGGTTACGTGTAGAGCGGCGAGCTGACGGTGATCGGAATTGTGGATTCCGTAATGTATCCCAATAGCATCAGCTTTGAGCGATGCGAGTACCCATCGGCCATCGACGGCGCGACCCTCGATCGTATGTCCTCGTGGCCAACACGCTCCTGCTTGCTTGCGCTGCATCGGCCTTGATAACAGTCTCGTCAACCTTGAACGCTCGATCGTCTCGGCGGAGCTTTTGGAGCAGCTCGGGGAGAAACGGCGCCAGACGCTTTGAACAGATGCCTCGGTGGCCGACCAGCACATGCGCAACACCGCCACCTCAGCCGGTCCGTAGCTGTGTGGGCGGCTTTTCTCCCGTCTGCTGGCCCGCGCGTAGCGTGGCGCCGGAGCCCGCGCCAGATCGTACCGACTGGCTCGCTGCGCACCCTCATCGTCATCGCCCCGGGTCGGATAGGTTTGAGGCAACGGCCACCTGCCGGGTCGGGAACATTCTGAGGCAACGC
>JAFAWJ010000570.1 GCA_019242065.1 Chloroflexota bacterium | reverse complement strand
GCATTTCACTGTGACGCGGGCTGGCGGCCCTGGACGTTCGTAAAGGTCGAGACCGACGACGGCCTCGTGGGTTGGGGTGAGTGCAGCGACAGCCGCAACCCGTATGGCGTCGCCGGTTCCGTCCGCGACCTGGAGCCGCTGCTCATTGGCGAAGACCCGCGCGCCGTCCAGCGGTTGTACTGGGACATGCTGCGCAGTTTCCGTCAGAACCTGGGAGGCACCTCACACAAGGCCATCGCGGGCGTCGAGCTGGCGTTGTGGGACATCAAGGCCAAGGCCCTCGGCGTACCCGTGTACGAGCTGTTCGGGGGCCCGATGCGCGACCGGGTCCAGCTGTACTGGTCGCACTGCGGCACGACGCGTGCTCGCCACGGCGACAAGCTTGGCCTGCCTCCGTTGCGCACCTACGACGACGTCGTCGCGCTGGGACGCGAGGTGGTCGAACGCGGTTTTCACGCGCTGAAGACCAATATCGTCATTCCGGGCGAGCCGGCTCGCACCTACTTCCCGGGCTTCGACCGCGGCTTCAACGGCACGGACGGCGTGGTGACCTCCGATGTCCTGGATCAGATCGACAACCTCATCGGCGCCTTCAGCCAGGGGATCGGCAGCGACAATCAGATCGCGCTGGACCTCAATTACAACTTCCGTCCGGCCGGCGTGATCGAGATCGGTCGATTGCTCGGGAAGTTCAACATGCAGTGGATCGAATGTGACACCTGGGATCCACGCGCGCTGCTGCAGATCAAACAGTCGATTCCCCAACGACTCGCCTCGTGCGAAAGCCTGGTCAGCACCCGCCAGTACCGGCCGTTCCTGGAGCTCCAGGCGACGGATACGGCCATTATCGACGTGCCGTGGAATGGCTTCGGGCAATCGCACATCGTCGGGCAGATGGCCGACGCCTACGAGCTCACCGTGGCGCCGCACAACTACTACAGCCACCTGGCGGACCTGCACTCTGTGCATCTGTGCGCGTCGCTGCCAAATATTCGGATTATGGAAATTGATATCGACGACGTGCCGTGGAAAACGCAGCTGGTGAGCAACCCGCCGACGATCGAGAACGGCCAGATCCTCGTCCCGACGGCCCCCGGTTGGGGCGCCGACATCGTCGAGGACGTGCTGCGCGAGCATCCCGTCCGCGAAGGCCGCGCGCTGCTCTAACAGACAAGCCGCCCGAGCGCGGTTAGCGCGTACGCGGGGGGACGCCGCGGGAGTGAGCGAAGCGAGCGGCGGCGGGGGGCGGCAGCCCCCTGACCGTTGCGTTAGCACCCAGCGGTGCATGCACCGCTGGGCAGAGTGGCGCATGCGCCACTCTGGGAGTCCGCGCATGCGCGGACTCCTACCAAAGACAAACTAACTTGCGGGCGTTGTGGTCGGATAGTGTGCGGCCAGAAACCCGCGCACGGCTGAGACAAAGCCGTCGAACTGTTCGCGTCGAATGTTGTGCCCCGCGCCCGGCAGGCGCACCACCTCCAGGCTGGGCAGAACGCGTGCGGCGACTTGCGCCGCCTCCGGTGTGACGATGCCACCCCGCTCGGGATCGCTGGTGACCAGCAGCACCGGGCAGCGCACCCGCCCGAGAAGCTCCTGCCAGTCCTGCGGCATCGGCCCACTGCCGAGGGTGTCGACGAACTGGCGGCTGAGCTGCTGTTTGGCCTGGGCCCACGGCTGCCACTCGTCGTCCCCCCACAGCGGCGAGGCTTCGCGCCCGCGCCGAATGGTGGTCTCCAGGTCACTGCACTGTGCATCCAGCACAACCTGACGGATGCTGGTGCGCGGATCGGCCTGGCCACGGAGCGGCGCCGCGTTCGGCAGACGCAGACCCGGATCCTCCAGCACCGCGCAGCTGGCGAGGTCGGGTTCGTCGGCAATCAGCCGCAGCGTGGTGCCAGCGCCCATCGAGTGGCCGCCCAGCGCGGGCCGCTGCAAGCCGAGGGCGCGAATCAAACCGGCCAGATCGGCGGCGTGGTCAGCACTCGAATAGCCGCTGTCCGGCGCAGACGACTGCCCGTGGCCGCGGGCGTCGGGCATGACGACGTCGTAATCCGCTTCGAGCACGCGCGCCACGCGAGTCCAGCACAGGCCGTTGTCAGTGGCGCCGTGTGAGAGCACCAGCGCGGGCTTGTCGCCGCCGGTGCGGTGGTAGTGCATGCGGATGCCGTTGGTCACGACCTCGCCGCTGAGCCAGTCAGACATAGGCGAATGCTAATCGCCCCCGACCAGGAAATCGAAATCCGCGCCCTGGTCCGCCTGGAGCACGTGGTCGACGTACAGCCGGCTGTAGCCGCGCGTCTGGCGCAAGCTGGCGGGCGGCTGCCAGCGTGTCCGTCGGCGCCCGAGCTCGTCGTCGTCGACTTCCAGGTGGAGTCGGCGCGCGTCCAGGTCGACGTCGATCCAGTCACCCGTCTGGACCAGTCCCAGTGGACCACCCACGGCTGCCTCGGGTGCCACGTGGAGGACCACGGCTCCAAACGCGGTGCCGCTCATCCGTGCATCGGAAATACGCAGCATGTCCCGCACGCCCGCCGCGAGCAGCTTTTTGGGAATGGGCAGGCTGCCCGCCTCCGGCATCCCGGGTGCGCCTTTGGGTCCCGCATTCTGGAGGACCAGCACCGTCTCCGGTGTGACGTCCAGCGCGGGATCGTCGATCCGCGCCGCCAGGTCGGCTGTAGAGGTGAACACCAGTGCCCGACCGCGATGTTTTTTCAGATGCGACGAGACAGCCGTTTGTTTGACCACGGCGCCCTGCGGCGCGAGGTTGCCGCGCAGGACGACGATGCCGCCATCCGACGATAAGGGTTGCTCGAGAGGAAAAATGATGCGCTCGGTGCCGCACCAGCCGGTGCCGGTGGCTGCGCTGTCGCCGAGCGGCAGCACCCGCTCGAGCGACTCACCCAGCGTCTGACCGGTGATCGTTCGCTCGTCGAGGTGGAGCAAGCCACCCCGCGCCAGCTCTTTCATCACGGCGGGAACGCCACCTGCCTCGTGGAGCTGCTCCATGTGAAACTCGCCACTGGGTTGCAGGTTGGTGATGTACGGCGTTTCGCGCGAGATACGGTCGAACAGGTCCAGCGACAGCGGGATAGCCCGTCGCCCGGCTACCGCGGTGAGGTGAATGACGGCGTTGGTCGAGCCGCCCAGGGCCATGATCAGGCGGATCGCATTTTCGAAGGAACGCGGCGTGAGAAAGTCGCCGGGTTTGATCGCCGACCGGACCATGGCCACGCTCTGCCGACCGGCCACTTCCGCCAATCGCAGACGGCGGGCGTCCGGAGCGGGAATGGCCGCCGTGTGCGGCAGCGCCCACCCGAGCGCCTCGGCCACGGCCGCCATCGTCGAGGCCGTGCCCATGACGGTGCAATGGCCATCTGAACGATTGATCCCGTCTTCGACTTCGCCCAGCTCGGCTTCGCTCAGCGTGCCCGCGCGATACTCCGTCCAGAAGCGTCGACAGTCCGAGCACGCCCCCAGGCTCTGCCCCCGGAAACGGCCGCTCAAGTGTGGACCACCCGTCAGGATGAGCGCCGGGACGTTGGCGCTGGCCGCGCCCATCATCTGCGCCGGGACCGTCTTGTCGCAGTTGCCGAGAAGGACCACGCCGTCGAGCGGATGTGCGCGGATCATCTCCTCGGTGTCCATCGCCATCAGGTTGCGGTACAGCATGGTGGTGGGCCGCATGAAGAGCTCCCCGAGAGAAATCGTCGGGAACTCCAGCGGTGTGCCACCGGCTTGCCAGACTCCGCGTTTGACGTACTCCGCCAGCTCGTCGAAGTTGTTGTTGCAGTTATTGAGGTCGCTCTGGGTCTGGGCGATGCCAATGATGGGGCGGGCAAGGTCCTGGTCGTCATAACCCATGCTTTTGGCGAAGGCGCGCCGGACGAAGCCGTACATGTCGGGGTCGTGAAACCACGCGTCGGACCGTCGAGGCGGGGCAGATTGTTGTTGGACCACGGCGACGGCTTTTTTAAAACCTTACGGCGCGCGGCGGCGAATGAAGTCGCGCACCAGGCGGACCATGTCGTCGGTGGCCGCCGACGGGGTATGCCCAAAGCCGTGCGGTACGTCCGGATAGTAGGCGTAGTCGAGCTTGCCACCCCGCGCCTGATACGCCTTCAGCAGGTCGAAGGTCATGTCCTGGGGAATGTTGGAATCTTCGCCCGGCTGCACGATCAGCAGCGGCGGCAGCGCCTCCGCTTCGCCAGCAGTGACGATGCGTGGAATGGACGCGTCCCATTGTGCGTGCTCATCGGGGTAATACGCGTTGGTCCCCGCCTGCAGACGCTCGATGCCCGCCCGCCTCGCGTAGCGGAACCTGGCGGCGGGATCAGATACCGGCCAGAGGCCAATCACGTACGCGACTGAGGCGTCGATCTCGTCGTGGACGTCGAACGTGCCGTGGGTATTCGCGATCGGCGTGCCGGTGTGCATCGGCGCGTTGGGCTTGAGGCCCGCAAGCATGACCAGGTGGCCGCCGGACGACGAGCCGACCAGTCCCAGTCGGCTCGGATCGGCGTTGAGATGGGCGCCGTTCAAGCGCACCCAGCGCACGGCCGCGGCCACGTCGGCACTGGCCGCCGGGTGCTTGAAGTCCGGGCCCATGCGAAAGTCGATCGCCACGACCAGTAGGCCCGATTGCGCCAGGGCCGTGTCGTACAGGGCGCCGGACAGCCGGTCGCCGGTTGACCAGGCTCCACCGTGCACGTCGACGAGCACGGGCAGTGGGTGCTGGACGCCGACCGGTCGATACACGCGCGCCAGCAGGTCGAGGCCGTCGGGCCGGGCCCATGTCACGTCCTCGCACTGGATTTCTACGTCAGCGCCGTTCGCGGTCTGCATCCCAGATGTCACCAGTGTAGTCCACTAGACTGCGTAGGAAGATGGATGCCGCCCTGCCGACCTGGCTGTATCAGCGCATCGTCGACGACTCGCCCGAGGCCATCGTGGTCGCCGACACCGACGGGCTGATCCGCCTGTGGAACCACGCTGCCGAGGAGATCTTCGGCTACGCGTCCGAAGAAACCGTCGGCCACAGCCTGGACCTGATCATCCCTGAGCCGCAGCGCGAGCGCCACTGGGCCGGCTACCGCGCCGTCATGGACTCCGGTCAGACAAAATACGGCCGCGACCTCCTGGCGGTTCCCGCGGTGCGCAAGGACGGCGCGCGGATCTCCGTCGAGTTCCACGTTACCCTGCTGCGCGACGACACCGGCCGCCTCGCGGGTATCGCCGCACTGATCCGCGACGTGACCGCCCACTGGCAGCGCGATCGAGCGCTCCAGCAGCGCCTGCGAGAACTCGAGGCGTCGCGGAGCTCACCCTGACCTGCTTCAACACGCGGCAGCTTCTTGATAGCCTTGCGACCAACTACGCATGCCGACGCGCTCCCAGTTCGCGTACCTGCTCAAGCCCACCATCAAGACGCGGGGGTATCGGCGATACCGGATGGGCCCGGGCATCGAACGTCCGGCGGCGCGGGTGGTCGTCGCGGTGCTGCTGAGCCTGTTCGTGCTGGCGCTGGCGGTGCTGGAAGCCGTCGCGCACGCCGGGCCGTCAGAGGAGGCGCTGCAGCTAGCCCATTTGACGCCCCAACAGATCATGGGCGAGCCCGATCCATTCCACCTGCCGACGCCCGTTGCCGTGCTGCCCGCCGACAGGACGGAGGGTCCGCCCGTACCGGACATGTCCCAGTCGGGCGATTTCGGCTCTGACCGCGTCAGGGTCGTCGACCCGGGCGGCGACGGGGTCTTGCTGCGCTCGCAGCCCACCGACGGCAAGCTCGTCGCCAGCCTGCGCAACGACCAGGTCCTCGAAGTGCTCGATCGGCAGACCGTCGACCAGGTCTTGTGGCTGCGGGTGCGCACCGACCAGGGCCTCGTCGGCTGGGTCTTCTCAGGTCTCGTCCAGCCGACGTACTGAACGGATCGGAAAGTCCTGGCGTTTAGCCGGCCAGCGACGGGTCGGCTTGCGTCGGACTGAGAAAGTCAGCAGCCATCCAGCCGGGCGTGCCGTCCGGCGCCCGGACCTGGGCCCACGCGGTGCCACCCACTTGCATCTCTGAACCGATCACCACAACCGCCGTTCCGTCGCTGAGCAGACGCGCAACCGAGCCGGTGGCGGGCGCCGTCCTCAGCCGAGCGCCAGCGCCGTCGGTGTGCGCCACCACCAGGGTCTGCGGCTGGTCGGGGCGCGGCGCGGGCGTGGACGCCGGCACGTCGACGACCGGTTGCACCACTGCCGGAGCTGCCGCGGCCAACGTCGACGCCGTCCCCGCCTGAGCCGTGTTCAGCGTGGGCGGCGCCACGACCGGCCGATTGGCGGAGATGACCGTCATGACGATCAGCAGCGGCATGGCCATCCGCAGGCCGCTCGAGACGACCGGGTCGAGGGTGGGGATTCGCGCCGCGCGCAGCCTCTCGCGCAGGACGGGCCACCATGCCGACGGATCCTCGTCGTCGAGCTCGCCCTGCGGATCGAACGCGACAGACCAGTGCTCGCGGCTGCCGCGCAGCTGAATTGCTTCGCGCAGGTGGTCGGTCTGCACATTGGCGCCCACCGCCTCGCCGATGATCGCCTGCCGAAAGCCTTCCTGGACGTGCCCGGTGCGGCGGACCTGCTCGGCCACTTTGTCCACGAGCAGTTGCAGGTTGGCGTCGCTGGCCGGCGACGGCGACGTGGGGCCGTCCCAGGCCCACCGACGTGCGTTGGCGTCGTGTTGCAGGCTCGCCATCAGCTCGCGCACCTCGCCGTCGGCGACGCCCTGCCCGCGCAGGCTGCTGTACAGGTAGACCAGGTCAGATTCGCTCAGCCATCCCTTGCGGCCGCGCTGCTCGAAGCCGCGCTGGGCCTGGGATCGGGCCAGGCGCTGGCGGTCGAGAGCCTGCTCGGCGCCGAGCAATCCCTCCATTTCGCAGGCGATTTCCCAGTCGACGCGCCAGTGCTCGACCACGCTGGCGTGGGCCAGTGCCCGGGCGACCTCGTCGTGCGCCAGTCCCCAGGTGCCGCCTACCGCCAGCAGCGCGCTCAGGTAGGCCTGGGTGATCAGCGGCGTGCGGCGGACGTGGGCTCGCGCCCGCCCGACGAGCACCTCGATGCGACGGCTCGGGTCCTCGGGCGGCGCTTCCTCGGGGAACAGCCAGTTGTGCTTGGCGGCTGAGGCGGACAGCTCGGCACGAACCTGGGCCTGGGCGTCGGGCGGCACGTCGAGGTCGGCCATGCGTGCGAGGGCGGTCTGCCACTCGTGACTTTCGATGTACCCCTGGCGCTGGCCGTGCTGGGCGAGCTCGCGGCTCAGCGCGGCTCGCAGTTGTTCCCAATGCGGCTGGATCTGGCCGTCCCGTTCGCCGCGAGGCGGGTGCTCGTGCGCGACCGCATTGGTGGGGGTGTCCATGAGCAACTCGGCTACCGCATCACTACGTTAGCGAACAAGGCGGCTGACCGCCAGTAGGAGGTCATCTCGAAATCAAGCCCGCCGAGAAGGCAACTTCCCAAAGCTGGCTGGAGTGTGCAGTTCGCCACGGAGGTGCGCTGGTGGTGTCGACCGATGGCGAGATCGACCCGCGGCGGGTCAGCCCATTCGGTGTCGGCCCACGATCGGGACGCCGGTGGCAGTGTCGCCATGTGGGTGTCGGCCCACGACCTGGACGCCAGGTGGCAGTGTCTCCATGGGGGTGTCGGCCCACCGTCGGGGGTCGTAGGGGTCTCCCCTACTCGTCGACATTCGACAACTCACCATTCACGAGAGTCGTTGTTCGCTGGTCTCCTACGGCCTGATAGGTGTGATCCCCCACGCGGTGATGTACCCTCCTGGTTAATAAGGATGGCGCTCATAAAAGCAGGGGGTGCTACACTAGCGCTAGTGAGTACTCACTCACAAAAGTAAGCACTTACTCGCATGGCCAGAACGAACGTGTCCACCCGCGACCTGATCCTGGACGCCGCCGCCTCGGTCATTCGTACCATCGGCCTCGGCCGCTCCACGACCAAGCAGATTGCCTCTGCCGCCGGCCTGTCCGAGGCCGCCCTTTATCGCCACTTCTCCGACAAGGCCGAGCTGTTCCTGTGCGTCATCGGCGAACGCCTGCCCCAGCTCACCGCCGCCCTGCACGACCTCCCCGGCCGCGTCGGCCACCGCAGCGTGCGCGCCAACCTGGAGGACATCGCCCGCGTCGCCCTGCCCTTCTACGACCAGACGCTGCCCATCGTCACCTCGCTCTTCGCCGAGCCAGAGCTCCTCAAGGGCTACCAGGAGCGCATGCGCAGCAAGAACCTCGGCCCGCACCGCGCGCTCGAAGAGCTGGCGGTCTATCTGCGCGCCGAGCAGCGCCTGGGCCGCGTCAGCCCGCGGGCCGACCCCGAGGCCGCCGCCGCGCTGCTTCTCGGCGCCTGCCTGAATCGCGCGTTGATGCGCCACGTGCGGGGTGAGCCCGAGGTGGCCGCGGCCGACGAACGCTTCGTCAGGTCCCTCGTGCGTACCCTGATCGAAGGCCTGGCCATCCCCTCGCCCGACTGATCGCCACCCAAGCGTCGGACAGGCGAGAGACGTGCGAGAGTGGTGAAGCCATGCACAGCCTGCCAGCCGACACGTTTCTGGAACCCAGCTGGAGCTGAACTGGCAACAGCCAGCACCCGAATTACGACGTCGCGCTCGGCGAACAGTTGATCCACGACGTCTACGACGCGCTCCGCGGCAGCAGCGCGTGGAATCAGACGCTGCTCATCATCACCTACGACGAGCACGGCGGCTGCTTCGATCATGTCGCGCCGCCATCTGGCGCGATTGCGCCGGATGCAACGGTGGGTGAATTCGGCTTCGACTTCACACGCTTCGGCGTGCGGGTGCCGACGGTGCTGGTTTCCCCGCTCATTCAACCCGGCACCGTCTTTCGCGCAAGTGGTGCGACGCCGTTCGACCACACCTCGATTCTCAAGACGATCGAGGCTCGCTGGGGACTGGCGCCGCTGACGGCGCGCGACGCGGCGGCGCCGGACCTCGGCGGCGTGTTGACGCGCTCGACGCCGCGGACCGACGATCCGCTGGCCGGTGTCAGTGTGCCTG
>JAFAWJ010000124.1 GCA_019242065.1 Chloroflexota bacterium | reverse complement strand
ACCGTCGAGAAGTCGCCGTCGCCCGACTGTGGCGTGGCCAGGTCCTCGTCGACTGGGAGCCAGATGCGCAGGCCGGCGACTGCCTGCTGCGCCCGCATCTCCTGCGCCGTCTCGTCGAGCTGCACGCGCAGGTGCAGTGGGTCGGCGACGACGTGCTGGTCCAGGCCCCAGGCCGCGTCGTCGCGGCGCTGAGCGCCGAGCACGCCGGGCTGGTGCGGCGGCTGGGCGGCGCCCGCCGCGTGGAAAT
Organism: Chloroflexota bacterium; assembly: GCA_019242065.1. The sequence goes on along the minus strand of JAFAWJ010000124.1, from coordinate 10,543 downwards.
GACGCTGCGGCTGCGGTTTGCCGAGCGCCGCTACGTGGGCGGTGAAGAGACCTACGCGCTCATCCAGCGCGGCCGCCGCGCCCCATTGCTGCGCCTGACCGCCGAGGTCGCTATCAGGACGCCTCACGCGGCGTCGCCGACGACGTCGCCCGCACCGCGGTGACGCGCCGTCAAGACGCCTCGTCGCACAGCGTCGCCGAGTACATCGCCCGCGCGGACGCGACACGCTGTCAAGGTGCCTGGTCACACAGCGTCGCCGAGTACGTTGCCCGCGCCGATGTGACGCGCCCGTCCAGGCGCGTGTAGCACCCGCCGAAGCGTCCACCGATCGCGAAGCCGCCAACACAGGCGACGCGGTTGCCAACGCGCCTGATCTCGCGCCGTCGATCGTCAACCTCCACGTCGACCACTTCGCGCGACGTCACTGCCCGCTGCACGACGTACCCGTCTTCGAGGAGGCGTGTCTGCCAGCCAGCGGGATCAAGGCTTGCGCCGAAGACGACCGAGTCCCCCTCGCGGCCGTTGACATGTTTGATCACGCCCTCGGCGACAAGCCCCGGTGCCTCAGGATTGCGCGCCAGCACCGTGCGCGGCACGTGCTGCTCGATCGCCAGGCAATCGTCGGCCGGCAAAAGCGCCCGATTGGCCCACAGCCACGCCAGGCACGCCTTGGATTGGGCCACGAACCCGCGCAGGCCATTGAGCAGCAACAGCCGACCGTCGATGGCGGCGTCCCACAGACTGCCAAAGACGGCATGCTGATACAGACGCTCGATCGGATAAAAGCGATAGAGCGCGTCGATCGGCTGTCCGCGCAGGGTCGCTCGGCCGCGCCGGACCTCCAGGTCGTTGATGTCGCCGACCAGGGCCGGCTGGCCGGCGTGCTCGAGCAGCGCCGTGAGCCACACCGCCTGGGACACGTCTTCGAGCCAGCGGTGGGTCGAGACCACGCCGACCAGTCGCACCGGGCGCGGGTGTTGCCGGACGCGAGCCACCAGCGTCCGTGCGAATCGGTCGCCCAGTCGCGTTTCGATGCGCCGCAGCGCGGGAAACAGACGCGCGATGGCTGGCTCGAGACCGCTAGCTTCACGACCGCCCGACGGGGTGTCGGCGTTGTATTCGATGACCTGCCACTGGCCGCTGGCGTCGAGCAGGAAGTCAAAGCGACCGAACAGGCTCGCCAGTCCGCTCGGGTGGGGTGGCTCCTGGCGCGCCAGCTCGATGGCGGCCCAGGGCCAGGCGAGGGCCGACCACCAGTCGGGATCGGTGAGGATGCCGTCTACGGCGCGACTCAGCAGCTTGGCGAACTTTTCTGTGAGGGCCTGGAGCTGGATCACTTCTGGTTCTGACAGGACGGTGGCTGTCAGCGACAGGTAGCGCCGCCCGGCGGCCCACGTGTCGACGTTGTAGTGTGCGTAGCCGGCGTGCGCGACGCGCTCCCACGCGCGGATGTAGGTGGCGTAGTCGGTGGACGACAGCACCGATCTCATGCGGAGCCGAGCTTGACGATGCGCTGGATGCCGGCGGCGCGCAAGTGCTGAAGGGTCGGGAGATCGGCGACGGCGAGGTCGTAGCGGTTGTCGACGCGCGGGTCTGTGGCTGGTCGGCGGATGGACCTGGTGCGGGGACCGTCGAGGACGAAGACGACGTGTCTGGCGTCTGGAGATCCGCGCAGCTGTTTTGAAAATTCGACGAGGGTGGTGACCAGCGTGTCGGTGGGCAGGATGGCTTCCGTGTGCGGCCAGCGCGGCAGGATCAGCACCACGTGCGCCAGCCGCTGGTTGCTCAGCGATGCCGCAATCCGAATCCCGAACGTCGGATCAAGATCGAAGATGACGGCGGTCGGACTGCCAGAGATCAGGTTCAGCTGGGCGGCGGCACTCGCTAGTGAGAAATCTCGTTGGTCGACGACAGGGGAACTGGCCAGGGAGAGGTCTCGTTGGTCGACGACGCGGGCAGCAGTGGCCTGTGAGGGCGTCGTCGTCGTCGGCATCGTCAGCGACGGACACATCACCCAGCCCTGCCAGGGGCCAGCCGCCGCCTGCCACCGCCGCCAGGCTCGCAGTCTGGCTAGTCGGTCTGCCACGCCCGCTCGGCGTCGAGCAGGACGCTTGCCAGCTCGAAGCGCGCGGCGGTCGGCAACCTGGGGACCAGCCGTCGCCAGTGGCGGCGCATGGCCATGTCGGCCATGAGCGGCGAGCGCGCGATCAGCGCGTCAAGCCACTCGTCCCGCGCGACCTGCGCGGCGGGCCACTCGTCCCCCGCGGCCTGCGACTCGTCCCATGCAACCTGCGCGTCAGCCGGCATCCAGCGCCGCCAGGACGGGATGCGCGCGCGCCGCCAGGACAGCCACCGAGCGCCGCACCTCGACGTCAGGATGCTCGCGCAGCACCTCCGAGACCGAATCCGCCAGTCGCGCCAGCCGCCGAATACCGTCCACCACCCGCGGATCCATGCTATCCACTGATGTCGGCGCGTACTCGCGGCCGCGCTCCAGCCAGCCCCGCCCCTCGGGATCGGCCGTGGCCGACCACACGCGCCTAGCTGCTGCTCGCGCCGCTGATGCCTTTGCCACCGCTGCTGCTCCCGAACCCACCCGAGGAGCTGCGCCCGCTGGAGCTCGACGACGACAGGCCGCCCGAGCTCGAGCCGCCCGACGACGACGAAACCCCCGCACTGCCGCGCGTCCCCGCCGACGTCGTCCCCGCGCTGCGACTCGCAATCGACGACCCCGCCGAGCCGCCAGCCACTGACGCTGCGCTCTTGCCCGCCGATGACGTGCTGACATCACCAGCCACCGACGCCGCTTTAGCCGTCGCCGCGCCGACTGCAACCGACGAGGCCGCCGCCGACTTGTTGGTAGCCGCCACGCCACCCCCCGTCCCTGATGCCTGACCCGACACCGCCGACCGCGAGGCTTCGAGCGCGGTGCTGCGTGAGGCGGCCTGCGACGCCGCGACCGTGCTCGGACTGGACGAGCTGGGAACCGGTGGCGGCGAGTAATACGTCGAATCACTCGGCCGGCTGATCGACGTCGGCGGGTTGTTGATGATGACCGACGGCCCGCGGTAGTAGCCGGAGTTGCTGATCCACATCCAGATCAGGAAATCGTCGACGAACGACGGCCCGCGATCGCGAACGATGACCTGCTGCGGTGGCTGCGTCGGCCCCGGTCCAGGTGTGGGCGTCAATCCAGGCGTGGCCGGCGCGCCCGGCGTGCCCGTACCGGCCGCCTGGTCATTCGCCGCGATGTCCTGGTCCACGCGTTGCAGCCGAGGTTGGAGCAGCGACTGCAGATCGACCGTGCCGGTCGGCTCGACCTGCGCCCCGTTCACCGCGGCATCCACCGTGTACAGCGTGGTCGACTGCCCGTTGACGTCGGTCTGCTGCTGATTCATCACCACGTTGCGCAGGTTCACGACCTGGCCGGGGTTGTAGGACGACTGCGCGCTGGGTGGAATCGCGACGTATACCACGTCCTCTTCACGGGTTGGCGCGCCCGACTCCAGCAGGGCCTTGTCGATGACGGACAGCACCGGCTTGTCAGGCTCCACGCGCAGCACGACGCCGTTGAGATAGGTATGCGTCCCGCCGGCCGCCGCGGCCGCCGCGGCGTTGTAGGCGGCGTCCAGCACCGTCGTCTGACCCGAAATGGCGCGCGTCGGAGCCAGATAGCGCTCGTCCTGCGACCAGCGCTGCTCGAGCTGCTCGGCGGTGTTCGCCACGGAGGCTGGCGTCCCACCGCTGTTGACCGCCGGCTGGAGCGGGTCCAGGAACTGCGATGCACCGTCGCGCGTGCCGACCATGATCGGTTGCGCGGCCAGGCTGTACGTGTCGCCCACCGTGTCCAGGCCCGAGCCCACCCGATCGACCAGGATCGGGTTCGAGCTGTCACTTGCCTGCAACACGGCCCACGGCTGGCTGTCACTGCCGGCGTCCATCAGCACCATGCCGGTGAAGTTGGCCGGGCTGGCGCGCGCCGGCTGCCCGATGGCCGCCACACTGCCGCTGTATGCGGGCAGCTCGTCGATGGCGGTCTGCGTCTCTTCGGGCGTGGCGTCCGGCTTGTCGCACGCGGCAGCGAAGGTCGACAGCGCGACGCACGCCGCGAACGCGAAGTTGACGATCAACCGGCCGAAGCGCCCGCCGCGGCGCGCCTGACGACGCTTGCCCGCCAGCTCGAGCGCAAACACGGCGACCTCGGCGGCGGTGTCGAGATCTGCATCCGGGTTGGGGTCGCTGGACTGAAGGGCGGCCGTATCCCAGGGGCCGTGGGCCAGGCGCGCGTTGACACGTTCGGCGATGGCCAGAACGTCGCTGCCCTCGAATGCCACGGGGCACTAAGCGTGACACATGCCTTGCCGTGCGGCAAGTGATTTGTGTGTCGGTCGGAGTGCTACCGTGGCGCTATGCTCGCGCAAGCCGAAGCTCTCAACATGCGCCTGGTCGGCCAGACCAACCTGAACGGCCATGGCGATTGCATGCACGTCAATCTGAAGGACGGTTTCGCCTTTGTCGCACACATGGGCGAAAGCCGCGTCGGCACGTCGGTCGTGGACGTGTCCGATCCGAGTCGGCCGCGCGTCGTGACCCAGATCGAGACGCCCGTCGGCACCCACTCCCACAAGGTGCAGGTGGTCGGCGACGTGCTGCTGGTCAACTACGAGCGCAGCATGTTCGAGCCAGATGCCACCAGCTGGCAGGGCGGCCTCAAAGTCTTCGACGTCTCCTCACCCGCGCAGCCGCGTGAGATGGCCTTCCTGGCCATGCCTGGCAAGGGCGTGCACCGCATGACCTACTGGGAGCCGCCCTACGCGTATATGAGCGGCAGCGACGACGGCCTGATCGACCAGTTCCTGGTGATCGTCGACCTGTCGGAGCCGTCACGTCCGCGCGAGGTGGGGCGCTGGTGGTTCCCGGGCCAGAACACGGGCGCGGGGGAGACGCCCTCGTGGACGCCGACGCAGTCGCACGGTGGCGCGGCCGGAGCCAAGCGCGTGGCGCTGCACCACCCGCTGATCCGCGGCAACCGCGCCTACTGTGGCTGGTGGGATGCCGGCCTCGTCATCCTGGACATTTCTCAGAAATCCGCGCCCGTGTTCGTCAGCCAGCTCGATTTCGGGGCCGCCGAAAGTACCGCGACGCATACGGCGCTGCCGGTGCCCGGCCGCGACATCCTGGTGGTGACCGACGAGCAGCTCGCCCAGGACTGTAAAGGTATGCAAACCCGCGTGCGCGTGGTGGACATCGCCGACGAGCGGCACCCGCGGGTCGTCTCCGAGTTCCCCGTGCCCGAGGGCGACTACTGCCTGCGCGGCGGCCGCTTCGGGCCACACAACGTGCACGAGATGCGCCCGGGGACTTTGAGCGATCCGAACACGATCTACGTGACGTGGTTCAACGCCGGCCTGCGGGTGATCGATATCACGGATGCCGCCCAGCCGCGCGAGATCGCCTACTACGTGCCCGAACCCCCTCCCGGCCGCTCCAGTATCCAGTTCAACGACGTGCTCGTCGGCAGCGATGGGCTCGTCTATGCGACCGATCGCTTCACCGGCGGCCTCTACATCATCGAACGCACTTCATAATCTGAGACCCCGCGTCAGGTGGCACCCGCGTCGGGAGGACCCCGCGTCGGGTGACACCCGCGTCGGGTGACCCCACCAGGGTTCCCTTGTGGTCGACAGCGCGGATCTCACGAGACCCGGGATCAGAACTCAGCGAACACCAGCCGCCACTCCGCGGTCTATGAGCGTGGAAGGCTGAGTTGAATCGCGTCTGCGTCGCGAGCAACTTCCAGCTTGCCTGCGCGCAGACCGATGAGGCGGATGGGGCGGCGGGTCCAGGCTTTGCGCATCAGGGCGGCGGCGCTGGCGGCTAGCACTTCGGCGTCGTCGGTGGCTGCACCCAGGCGCAGCTGGCGGGTGATGGTCACCCACGTCACGCCGTAGCGCAGCTTGATGGCCACCTCGCCCGCCAGCAGGCTTTCCGACCGTAGCCGCGCGGCCACGTCCACCGCTTGCGATTGCATGCGGCGCCAGATTTCGCCACGGTCGGCCGTGTCGCGCGCAAAGGTGTGCTCCGCCGAGATGCTCTTGTAGGCACGCTCGCCGATCAGCACCGAGTCATCCTCACCACGCGACGCCGCAAACAAGTACCGACCATAGGCAGACCCGAATTGCTCGACCAGCCACTCCAGCGGCCGCGTCGCCAGGTCGCCAATCGTCTGCACGCCGAAGCCGATCAGCCGCGCCTCGGACTTGGGGCCAACGCCAATCAACGCGCGCACCGACAGTGGCGCCAGAAACTCCGCCGCCTGGCCAGGTTGCACGACGCACACGTGGTCCGCGCAAGATTTGGCACGCTCTGAAGCCATCTTGGCCACCAGCAGATTCGACGCGACCCCGAACGACACCGACAGTCCGATTTCGTCCAGAATCCGCGCCCGCAACCGAACTACCGGCTGAGGGAGAAAGCCGTGCTGCCGCCAGTCGAGCGCCGCCTCGTCGATCGAGCGCTGTTCGAGCAGGTCAGTCTCGGTGCGCAGCAGGTCCATCAGCCGCCGCGAATACTGGCCGTACAGCTCATGACGCGGTCGGACGAACGCGACCTCGATGCCGTGCTCGCGCGCGGTGCGGGCGGCCAGCGCCGAGCTCATGCCACTGTTGATGCCGATCTCGCGGGCGACCGCGTTGGCCGTGGTGACCACCGCGCGCGGATAGTCGCGCGGATCGACCGAGACGATGACCGCGCGCGCATCCAGCGCCAGCTCTGGCGACTCGAGCGCTTCGACCGAGAAGTACATCTTGTCCACGTCACAGTGCAAAAAGACGCTGTCCGCGGCCATTGCACGCATTGTGCGGCATTACCCTGAATGGCAATGACTCCCGCGGACATGCTCCACAGCCTCGAATACCGCATGGTTGGACCGTACCGGGGTGGGCGCGTCGGCGCGGTGGCCGGTGACCCGTTCGAGTCGCAGGTCTTCTACTTCGGTTCCACTGGAGGCGGCGTCTGGAAGACGTATGACGGGGGCATCTTCTGGCAGAACGTCTCCGACGGCTTCTTCAAGCGGGCGTCGGTAGGGGCGATCGCCGTGGCGCGGGCCGATCCGAACGTGCTGTACGTCGGCATGGGGGAAAGTTGTCTCCGCGGCAACGTCTCGCACGGCGACGGCGTCTACCGTTCGACCGACGCCGGCAAAACCTGGACGCACCTGGGCCTCGTCGAGACGCGCCACATCTCGAAAGTGCGCGTCCACCCGAGCGACCCGAACCTGATCTACGTCGCCGCGCTGGGCCACGCGCACGGTCCGAACCAGCAGCGCGGCATTTACCGCTCGCGTGACGGCGGCGCGAACTGGGAGCACGTCCTGTTCCGAAGCCCGGATGCGGGCGCCAACGATCTGAGCATGGATCCGCTCAACCCACGCGTCTTGTACGCGTCGTTCTGGGAGACGCGGCGTGGACCGTCCAGCCTGACCAGTGGCGGACCCGGCAGCGGACTGTTCAAGTCGAGTGACGGCGGCGACACCTGGACCGAGATCTCGCGCAACAAGGGTTTACCCCGCGGCGTGCTCGGCAAGATCGGCGTGTGCGTCTCAGCCGCGCAGCGCGACCGCGTGTATGCGATCGTCGAGGCGGAGGATGGCGCGGTCTTCCGCTCAGACGACGGCGGCGAGACGTGGGACAGACTCAGCGACAAGCGCGAGCTCCGTCAACGCGCCTGGTACTACCACCACGTCATTGCCGACCCGCGGGATGCCGACACGGTGTGGGTGCTCAACGTCGAGACGTGGAGGTCCATCGACGGCGGCCAGACGTTCACTCAGTTCGCGATTCCGCACGGCGACAACCACGACCTGTGGATCGATCCGGCCGACACGCGGCGGATGATCGAAGGCAACGACGGCGGTGCGCTGGTCACCTTCAACGGCGGCGCGAGCTGGTCCTCCATCTACAACCAGCCGACGGCAGAGATGTACCACGTGACCGCCGACACGCGGACGCCGTATCGGCTGCACGGCGCGCAACAGGACAACACCACGATCTCGGTGCCCAGTCGCTCGCCGCTGGTGGCCATCACCCATGCCGAGTACTGGGAGATTGGCGGCGGCGAAAGCGGGTACATTGCCGTCCGGCCCGACCGCCCCGACATCATTTTCGCCGGCAGTTATCTTGGCTTCCTGACGCGCTACGACCATGCGACGGGTCAGGCGCGGGGTATCGACGTCTGGCCCGAAGAGATGCTCGGCTCGGGCGCCAAAGACGCCCGCTATCGGTTCCAGTGGACGTTTCCGACGCTGCTGTCGCCGCATGATCCCAACGTGCTGTACGTCACGGGCAACGTGGTCTTTCGCTCGACTGACGAGGGCGCCAACTGGCAGCCGATCAGCCCGGACCTGACCCGCAACGACCCGAGTACGTTCGAGGCTTCCGGCGGTCCCATCACCGGCGACAACACCGGCGCCGAGTACTACGGCACGATCTTCGCGTTTGCGGAGTCGCCGCGACAACAGGGCGTGTTCTGGGCCGGCTCCGACGACGGCCTGATCCACGTCTCGCGCGACAACGGCGCCTCCTGGCACAACGTGACGCCGCCGGAGCTGCCCGAGTGGAGTCTGATCAGCATCCTCGAAGCCTCGCCGCACGATGCGGCCTGTGCGTACGTGGCCGCCAACCGCTACAAGCTCGACGACTTCGCCCCGTATCTGTTCAAGACCGCCGACTATGGCGCAACGTGGACGCGGATCACCGCGGGGCTGCCCGAGGACGTCTTCTGTCGCACGATTCGCGAGGACCCGACGCGTCGCGGGCTGCTCTACGCGGGCACAGAGACCGGGCTGTACGTATCCCTGGACGATGGCGCCAGCTGGCAGATGCTGCGCGGCAATCTGCCGATCGTGCCGATCCACGACCTGGTCGTCAAAGAGCCCGAGGGCGACCTGGTGGTGGCGACGCACGGGCGCTCGTTCTGGATCCTCGACCACCTGGGGCCGGTGCGGGCGGTCTACGACGACGCGGCGACGGTCCTGGTCAAGCCTCGGCCGGTGATCAGATACACCAGCAACGGCGGCTTCGGCCACAAGGCGATTCGCGGCAAGAACTACCGCATGCCTGGCGCGGTGATGGTGACCTACACCCAGAGGGACGACCCGCGGACGGGCGACAAGATCACCCGGTACCTCGACGCCGGCAGCAATCCGCCTGACGGCGCGATTGTCGACTACTTCCTTCGTGATGTCCCGGAGGGCGATATTTCCTTGACGTTCCTGGAGGCTGATGGTCGCGAGATTCGTAGCTTTTCAAGTCGCGACCTGGAGGCGGCGGCCAGGACCGACGCGGAAAAGGCGCAGGCGCGCAAGAACAAGCAGCCGCGCATTCCTCGGGAAGCGGGTCTGAATCGCTGGACCTGGAACCTGCGCTATCCGGACGCGACGAAGATCGACGACGACGAGGTGGCCAACGAGCTGGTCGAGGGCGGCATTGCCGGGCCGCAGGTGCCGCCTGGTGTGTACCGTGTGCGGCTCACAGTGGGGCCTGACATGTTTGAGCAGGAGTTTGAGGTTCGGCGTGACCCGCGGCTCGAGGCGAGTGATGCGGACTTGCGGGCGGAATTTGAACTCTTGTTGCAGGTCCAGACTCGGCTGTCCGAAACGCATGCGGCGGTCAATCGGCTGCGCACCGTGCGGCGGCAGGCGAATGACTGGCTGGCGCGGGCCAAGGATCGATCTGAGCTCGAAGCGGTGCGTCGAGCTGCCTCGGCCGTCCTGGAGCGCCTGGAGCCGATCGAGGCCGAGCTGATTCAGACACGTGCCGTCTCGCGCGGCGACACGCTGGGTATGCCGGTGAAGCTGAACGGCAAGCTGGCGTCGCTGGCAGCCCTGATTGCCAGCGGCGACGGCGCCCCGACGGCCGCCGCCCGCGGCGTGTTTTCGGACCTATCGGCGCGAGTCCAGACGCAGCTGGATCAGCTAGGCGAGGTCCTGGCCACGGAAGTGGCCTTCCTCAATCAGTCAATCGATAATGCCAGGCTCCCGCCCGTCGGCGCGTAAACGGTAACGCCAGGTCGAAGGTCAGTGGTCGAGGTACGTCGCCCAGCGCCTGGGTCGCGTCGCGATGGCGGCTATCCACCTTGGAGAGTTTCCCTCGGAGAATTTCGCCACTCGACCCGGGGAGAGCCAACACGGTAGTGCCGTGGCCCAACCCGACGGGGATTTTCAAGGGGCCGCCAGGCCCCTTGAACCCTCGGAGAGAAAGAAACTCAGCGGAGCGCAGCGATCGCGCGTTCAGACCTACTGGCTGACGGTCACCTGTCCACTCTGCGTCTGCACGCTCAGCGTCGCGCCCGCGGCGGGGTCGCCCAGCGCGCCGCTCAGGGTGTCGCGGCGCGTCACGCCGTTGCTCAGCTGCAAGCCACCCTCGGGCGAAACGCTGCCGCTACCTGAATGGATATCCAGCTGCTCCGCGCTGCCCGGCAGCAACTTGAGGTCCACCTTGCCGCTGGTCGTGGTGATCTGCGTTGGCTCCGTAAAGACCGACTC
>JAFAWJ010000015.1 GCA_019242065.1 Chloroflexota bacterium | reverse complement strand
CCGACGACGAGCCTGCACGCGAGGAAGGATAGCCGCGTGGCACGCGGGCTGCATGTCAACCCGGACCCTTGGGCACAGCCATGGAGTGGTGGGACACAGTCCGACTCTCGGTTACGGCATTCATTGCCCAACACGGGCTCCTGGCCGGTTTCTGGCTCATCCTGATCGAAGAAGCTGGCCTGCCGGTCCCCGTCCCTGGCGACTTTCTCATGCTCGGCCTGGGTGTGCACGCCCGCGAAGGCGGGGTGCCCTTGTGGCAGGCGCTGCTGGTCATGGAGATCGCCACGCTCGTCGGCGCCTCCATCCTGTATTTCGTGTCACTGAAGGCGGGCCGCGAGCTCGTGTATCGCTACGGGCGCTACATCCACCTCACACCCGCACGCCTCGACCAGGCCGAGACGTGGTTGCGGCAGCGCGGCAGCGGCGCGATCGTGCTCGGCCGCCTGACGCCCGGCTTGCGCATGCCAACCGTCATCGCCTGCGGCGTGTTCGGCGTGCCCTATCTGCGGTTTCTGCCGAGTGTGGCACTGGGTGCGTTCCTGTACATCCTGGTCTATACGCTGCTCGGGTACTTCATCGGACCGCCAGTGCTGCGGGCGCTCGGAGAGATTCATCTGCCACTCGGCTTCCTCGGCTCGCTTATACCGCTGGTCCTGTTGCTGGTTTGGGTGGTGCGTGCGCGGCGCGCGCTGCACCTGCATGCGGTTACCAGGGCGGATGCGCCTGACCCGCGCCACCGCTGGCGAGACGGCGCCATCGCCGGCGGACTGGCGACGGTCATCTCGACGCTGGCCATGAACGTGGTCATCAACATCGTCGGCGACGTCGTGCTTCTGGAGCCCGGCAACCTGGTGCAGCGGACGCAGGCGCGCCTCGCGGTGCTGGCCTTCGTGCGAGTAATCGGACCGGGACTGCTGCTGCTGGCGCTGCCGGCCTTTGCGCTCGTCGGCGTCGTGTGGGGCGCCGTCTACGCGCAGTGGGTCGAGCCGCGCGTGCACCTGCCGGATTGGCTGAGCGGGCTGGCCTTTTCGCTGCTGCCTCTGGCGGTTGCTCTGGTTGTCGTCCTGCCCATGCTGGACGGGGCGGCGCCCGAACTTGGCCCACTCGGGCCACTGGCTGGCGCGAGCGAGGCGCTGCGGCATGCGATCTACGGCGTGGCGCTGGGGGTGACCTATCCGCTGCGTCTGGCACGATTTTCGCGTGGGACACGCAGCGCGGAGCCAGCCACCGCCCCCGCCGCCGCGGCCGCTGGTGCCGGCTAGACTCTGAACTTGATTCTGCTCGAGCCGCGCCAGGCAGCCATGCTGCGCGACTGGTTCCTGCCCGATTGTCCTGGACCGCTGATCGGGCTGCACGTCCTGGCCACCGGCCACGGCGCGTGCCTGGTGGATCGCTGGCCGCGGCCGCGCGCGGTGCTGGTCCAGACCGCTGAGAACTTCTCGCTCGCGGGTGATCCAGCCGCGCTCCAACCAGGGACTCTCCAGGCGCGCGTCAGTGGATTCGTGGAGGCATCGGATGCATTCATCCCGCTGCTCAGCGCGGCGTTCAGTACTGCGCGAGTATGGGAGCGGGTCGTCTTCGACCAAAAAAGGCAACCCTTACGCCCCGCGATAGCGCCTGGCTACCGCGTGCGACGGCTGGAACCCGCCGACGCGTATCACCTGTGGGCGCTGGGTCCCGACATCGCCTGGATTTACAAGACCTGGGGCGGGCCGGCCGGACTGGCCGCGAGCGGCTCCGCCTGGGGCGCCTTCAGGGATGGCCGCTTGCAATCGGTGGCCTGTACCTTTTTCGTCGGCGAGCGCTACGAGGACGTGGGCGTCGTCACGGAGCAGGCCGCGCGCGGCCGCGGGCTCAGCGCGGCGTGCGCGAGCGCGCTGTGCGACGACATCCGCCATCGAGGTCGCCGCCCGAGCTGGACCACCTCCCCGGACAACACGGCCAGCCAGCGCGTGGCCGACAAGCTGGGCTTCGAGCTCGAGCGCCGCGACCGCCTGTACGTTGTCGGCACCGGCTAGCTCAGCCGTCGCGCAGCTCGTCCAGCACGGAGGCTGAGAGTTGCTCGAGCGCGACCAGCGACTGGCAGTTTTGCTCCACCTGATCCGGCGACGTGGCGCCGAAGAGCACGCTGGCTACCTGTGCATTGGCCAGCGCGTAGGCGATCGCCACTGATGTCGGAGAGAGGCCGAGCCGCGCGGCGATCGGCTCCAGGTGGTGCGCCACCCGCACTGCGTTCTGGTACCGCGGGCTCGCCAGTT
>JAFAWJ010001102.1 GCA_019242065.1 Chloroflexota bacterium | reverse complement strand
GCGACGACGAGCTCCAGTCCGGCGTCTCGGCGCCACCGCGACGGAGGGCCGCGCGGATCTCCGACTCCGAGTTGAGGGAGCGTACCGTCGCGCGGACGCTGTCTCCGTGCCGCAGCAGGGCCGCGATCACCTGAGTGCCCAGATAGCCGCTTCCGCCGGTCACCAATACGTTGCTCATCGCCGCATGATCTCCGCCAGGCGGGGGACGATGGCCTGGACTTGCACAAATGGCGCGGACTCGGCCTCTGCATCCTGGCGCTCACGGGCGTCCCACAGGGCGGCCTTGGCCCGCAGGTAGCCCACGTGCATCTGCAGTGTCTCGATTTCGGCCTCGACCCGCTGTACGTGACGGAGCAGGATGTCGCGCTGATCGCCCGCTTTCAGGTGGCCGAAGGCACGATTGGCCTGGTATGTGCGCATGTCCTCGATGCCGACGCCCATGGCTCGCAAGCAGGCCAGTGCCTGCAGGGCATCGACGTCCTGGTCGCGGTAGCGGCGGTGCCCACTGCTGGGGTCGCGAGCGATGGCCCGATCAAGCCCACCTCCTCGTAGTAGCGAAGAGTCGGCTCGGTAAGGCCAGTCCGCAGTGCCGCGTCCTGAATGCTCAAAACCGTCATAGGGACAGAAAAACAAACTTCAAGCGCTTGAAGTCAAGGATTATTGAACCTAACGAGACCTGGACCTCAGCCAACCTCCGCTGCAGGAACTTCCGCTCCCGCCCGTTCCCGACGAGTTCGAGCGCAGCTCCATACGCAGCCGCCGCGTCGGCGCGTCGTCCGATCCTCTGCAACAGGGCGGCCCGCGCCGCTGGCAGCAGGTACGACTGGCGTAACGTACCTGCCTCGACCAGCGAGTCCAGAATGGCCAGCCCCGCCTCCGGGGTGTCACGCACCGCCACCGCTACTGCCCTGTTCAGCTCGACAACCTGAGAAGGAGCGATCCTGCCGAGCACGTCGTAGAGAGCCACGATCTGCGCCCAGTCGGTTGATTCCACGCTGGCGGCCTCGGCATGGACCGCGGCAATCGCGGCCTGGAGTGCGTAGGGACCCGGTGAGGTTACCTGCAACGCTGCGACGACCAGGTTGCGTCCTTCGGCAATGTGCTCGGCGTCCCAGAGGTCGCGATCCTGGTCCTCGAGGGCGACCAGCTCTCCCGAATGGTCGGTACGCGCCGGCCGGCGCGCATCGACCAGGAGAAACAGGGCGAGCAACCCGGTGACCTCGGACTCTCCGGGAAGCAGCCGGTGCAGGACGCGGGCGAGCCGGATCGCTTCGTCGGAAAGATCGACGCGCACGAGCTCCGCTCCGCTGCTGGCGGAATAGCCTTCGGTGAAGATCACGTATAGCGTGTGCAGCACGGCGGGAAGTCGATCGGCAAGCTCGCCGGGCTCGGGCACACGAAACGGGATCCGCGCCACCCGGACCTTGTGCTTTGCTCGCACCAGGCGTTGTTGCATTGTTGCCACGCTTACCAGAAAGGCGCGTGCTATCTCGGTTGCGGACAGACCCCCGAGATATCGAAGGGTGAGTGCCACCTGCGCTTCGGGCGACAACGCCGGATGACAGCAGGCAAAGAACAGGCGCAGGCGCTCGTCGGGAATGACCTGGGTCTCCGGATCTGGTGGCGCCGGAGCGAGTTGCTCCGACTCCACGTGCAAGATGGCGAGCCGAGACGCGAAGGCCTCGTCGCGCCGGATGCGATCAACCGCCTTGCGGCGAGCCGTCGTGATAAGCCACGCCAGGGGCATCCGCGGGACGCCGTCGATGGGCCAGCGATGCAAGGCAGCTTCCATCGCATCCGATGCGACGTCTTCGGCGAGGTCGAGATCTTTGAACTGCCGCACAAGGGCCGCCAACAAGCGTCCCTGGTCTTGGCGAAATACTGCTTCGATCGAGTCGAGCGCCCGGTCGCCGGTCACGATCCGGGCATGCTCTGGATCGGACGGATCTCGACTCGCCAGGCTCGAGCTCCAGGGCAGCGGGCCGCCCAGTCGATCGCGGCGTCGAGGTCGGGCAGGTCCAGGATGTAGTAGCCGCCGAGGTACTCACGAGTTTCCGCAAAGGGCCCGTCGGTGACGACGCGGTCACCGCTCGACGTGACCTGGACCGAGGTCGCCGTCTCGTAGGACTCGAGCACGTTACTGGCCACCAGGACGCCGGCGTCGACCACCGCCCGGTGGTAGGCCATGAACTGCTCCATGAGCGACTCGCCGCCGTTCGGAGTGGGTTGGGGGTCCTGATTGCCAATGATCAAAAGCATGTAGTTCACCGTGGTGCTCCTCAGTAGTCTGGTCGCTGGAGACCCTGAAGGCGGATCTCGTGAAGGAGACGAACGGCGACATGCAAGATCGACAACAGCACTCGAGCAGTCGGCGGCGTGCGCTGGCGTCACTGGTGGTGCTCGACCATGACCGTAAGCCCGTCGAGTAACCGTTGCAAACCGAACTCGAACAGGCGGTCGAGACTGAAGTCGTAGCCCGACTGGGTCAGCCGGCTGAAGGTCGGAAACTGGCCGCCGGTCGACAGCGCCCTCCGGACTGGCTGTTGGTGGTCCATCCACCCGTCGTTGTTCATGCCCGTTTCGGCTTGCGCCTCGGCTTCCAACTCGAGGTTAAACGCGGTTCCGCGTATGTAGTTGAAGAGCGTGATGTAGGCGGTGAGCGTGGTGCCCGCATCGAGGCCAGCCATGCCGAGTGCCCCCAGGACCCATTCGGCCAGGGGGAGGACGTGCTTCGTGAGGCGACGTCGCCCTGGACCGAGTACGTCCACGACGACACCGTCACCGGGGTGGTGCAGGACAACGACGGCGTGACGGTCGCTTTCGAGAACACGCCGCCCCGCCGATTCGGACTGGTCTTCGGCGCCGACGGCGCGCACTCCGCGGTGTGCTCGGTGGCTTCTGGTGCCGAGTCGGAGTTCTTCTGTCCGCTCAACGTCTGCAGCAGCTGGTTCACTGGACGGTTGGCTCTTGATGTACAACGCGCCCGGCGGCGGCGGCGAGCGCTTCTCCGGTGCAGGCTGGGAGGTCCCGCGGATCCTGCGGGCGATGCACGACTCGTCGGACTTCGTGCTCGACACCTTTGGACAGGTCCGAATGAAGACCTGGTCACGCGGCGGGGTGGCGCTCGTCGGCGACGCCGCCTGGTGCCCGACCGCGCTCACGGGACTGGGGACGAGCCTCGCGCTGCTCGGGGCCTACATCCTGGCGGGTGAACTGGCTAAGTGCCAGGGCGACCATCGGCCAGGCCTTCGGACGGTACGAGGACCTGATGCGCGCCTACGTCGCCGGGGCACAGCAACTGCCGCCGGGCGGCGTCGCCGGCTACGCCCCGAGGTCGTCGGCAGCCATCGCGCTGCGGATGATGGCCTACTGGCCGATGAAGAACCTGATCGCGAGTCACTTTGCCAAGGCGGGCGACCTCACGCTGCCCGACTACGATGAGCCGAATTGTCCCCGAGTAGCCTGATTTTCGCGTTGGAGGACCCGGTCACGTCCCGCAGCGCCATGCTCGAACTCCTGGCGGCGCGATTCGCGACCGCGCGTGCCACCCCGCGGATCTCGAAGAGATGCGTCGCCACCTCGACGCCGAGACCGTCGCGCTCGAGCGCGGTGACGTGGAAGCGCTGGATAGTGCAAGCACGGCCTTCCATACGGCGATTGCCGAAGCAAGCGACAGCTCGCTGCTGGCCGACGTCGCCGCTCGGTATCCGCGCACGCTGGCAGGTCGGTGTACAGCGCGTGCTCGATTGCATGCGATTCGTGACGAGCACGAACAGCTGTGCCGTGCGATCGCCAATGGCGACGCTGAGGCCGCCGCGCAGATCAGCTTGCGCCACGCGGTCGCAAATCGGCTCGCCACCCTCGCTGCGATCCATCAGCACGCCAGTTAGCCGCCCCGAGCGCGCAGGCAGCAACTTCGAGCGCCATCACATGACGCGCCCTGCCGCGGATGATTCCAGAAAGCGCTCGAGCACGTCCTTCAAGCAGCGCTGATCGCGCTGGGGCAGCTCGGCGAGCGCCCGCGGGGCGGAATACAGGCGCGACAACAGTCGCTGGCGCAGCCGGGCGCCGGCTGAGGTCAGAGCGAGACCTTTGATCCGCCGATCGTGCGGGTCAGGTCGACGCTCCACCAGGCCGCGGGCTTCGAGACGGTCGATCAGGCCCGTGACATTGGAAGGATCGGCGTCGAGCCGTCTGGCCAGCTCGCGCATCGAAATCGGCCGCTCGACATCCAGCTCGTGCAGGGCCCTGGCTTGCATCGGCGCGAGGTCGAGCTCGGCCACGACCGCGGCGAAGTGGGCGTGGACCCGCTCGAAGGCCACCTGCAACAACACAGCCCAGCCCTGATCGGCCAGCGAGACAGAGCCGGCCAGGCGCGCCCCTCTGCGGCAATCCATACTGGCAATGATAGTCCAATCTGAAAATAGTGGTACACAGCAAGTACCGTGCTACAACTGCAGTTCAGAGCCGAGGAGGCTCGTGGACGTGCCACTCACTTCTCAACAACAACTCCTACTCCCCCTGTTGCCGCTGGACGACCGCGTCATCCTGCCGCACATGACCGTCCCGGTCGCCATCGACTCCGACAGCGCGCGTGCCGCGATCCTCGCCGCCCGACAGACCGACGGCCTGCTGGTGCTCGTGCCCCGTGTCGAAGGTCGCTATGCGCAGTTGGGCACGGTCGCGCACATCGAGGAATCTGGCCGTCTGCCAGATGGCCGCCAGGCCTCGGTTGTCCGGGCCCTGCACCGCGGTGTGCTGAACAGTGGCGCCGTGGAACGCGAGGGCACACTGTGGATGACCGTCGAGCCCGCGCCGGATGTCGATCTGGCGGCGCTCCCGCCGGTCGCCCACAGCCTGGCCAGAGAATACCGCGCGGTCCTGGAGAACCTGCTCGACCTGCGTGGCGCCTCGGCACTGGGCCAGATGTTGCGCGGTATCGAACACCCTGGCCAGCTCGCCGACATGTCCGGCTACTCGTCCGACCTGCAATTGCATCAGCACCTGGAGACCCTCGAAGAGCGCGACGTCGTTGCGCGTCTGGAAAAACTGATCGCGTGGAGTCGCGAAATCCTCGCCGAAGCCTCACTGAAGGACAAAATTCGCGTCGAGGTCAACGAAGGGCTGGAGAAGCGCCAGCGCGAGTTCTATCTGCGGCAGCAGCTGGCGGCGATCAAAAAAGAGCTGGGCGATGCTGACAGCGACGCGCTGTCCGAGTATCGCCAGAAGATCGTCGACACACCTTTTCCCGACAACGTTCGCAAGGAGGTGGAGCGGGAGCTTGACCGTCTCGAACGCACGAGCGAGCAGAATCCCGAGCAGGGCTGGATTCGCAATTACCTGGACTGGATGCTCGAGTTGCCATGGGGCAAAAAATCCGAAGATCGCTTCGATGTGGTCGAGGCGCGCCGCATCCTGGACGCCGACCACACCGGGCTGGACGATGTGAAAGAGCGCATCGTCGAGTACCTGGCGGTGAAAAATCGCCGTGAGAGTCGCCGCCTGCAGCCGGTTGGCGGGCGGGGCTCGGGCGCCATTATCAGCCTGGTGGGCCCGCCTGGTGTTGGGAAGACCTCACTGGGCGAGTCGGTTGCGCGCGCGCTTGGGCGCCAGTTCACACGCGTCTCACTTGGCGGTATCCATGACGAAGCGGAAATTCGCGGGCATCGCCGCACCTATGTGGGCGCCCTGCCCGGACGCATCGCGCGGGCGCTCAAGGAAGCCGGCACCATGAACCCGGTCATCATGCTGGACGAGATCGACAAAGTTGGCAGCGACTGGCGGGGCGATCCTTCGTCTGCACTCCTGGAGGTGCTCGACCCGGCCCAGAATCACACCTTCCGCGATCATTTCCTGGAGGTCGACCTGGACCTCTCGGATGTGTTGTTCATCCCAACCGCGAATGTGGTGGACACGATCCCGGCGCCGCTGCTCGATCGCATGGAGATCGTCCAGTTGGATGGCTATACCGTCCAGGAAAAACTCGCCATTGCGCGAGACCACCTCATGAGACGGCAGCTGGGTAGAAACGGCCTCGATCCAGCCGAGGTCCAGCTCAGCGACGACGCGTTCCTGGCCATCATCGAGGGCTACACCCGTGAGGCGGGCGTGCGTGGCCTCGAGCGGCAGATTGGCAAGCTGCTGCGCAAGGTGGCCACCCGAACCGACGCGGGCCAACTCGCAATGCCGGTCACGATCGACTCGGGCGATGTGCGGCAGTACCTGGGGCGCTCGCGGTTCACATCCGAAGTCGCCGAGCGAACCGATACTCCGGGAATT
>JAFAWJ010001063.1 GCA_019242065.1 Chloroflexota bacterium | reverse complement strand
AACCCAACCGATCGGGCGCGACGGCCAACCGGTCAGTGCCAAAGAGTGGCAGAAGTGGGTCGTACATCGCGCTCGAGAGCGGCGTCATGTGCAGCAGCACCAGCGGCACCGCCTCGGTCGGATCTCCGCCCAAACGCACGTGCACCTGTCCACGACGCGTGGTCACCAGCGCCCGACGAATGGCGGCGCCCTGCATGCCAGGCGCCCGCAGCGGATCAGACATCCGCTGCCACCAATCCGCGCATCGCCTCCGCGCGAGGACCGTCGGTCAGCGTGACGAACGCGCGCCGCATTCCCGCAAGAATCCGTCGACCAGGTCGACGAACGCGAGGCCATCCTGGTCGACCACGTCCAGCGACGTCCCGTGCATCGGCGCGAAGCGACCCTTTGGCGCCATCGCAGCCGCTTGCTCGCTTTCGGCGTACAGCGTGTCCAGCTCGCCGCAAATGGTCAGCATTGGCTGGCGCACGCGCGGTAGATAGGCTTCAACGGGTGTGTGCGCCACCGCATTGTGCAACCAGTGACTGTCCGGACCCGCCTGCAACAGCTCCCACAGGGCGCGTCGGCCGATGTCTACCGTCCAGCCCGGCCCGGAGGCCGCCCTGCGACTCTGCCATCGCTGACCAATCCAGGTTTCCGCGTGCTCCCAATCCGGCCGGGCCTCACCTCCGAGGCGCGCCTGGCGCTCGGGCGTCATGAGCGGCACACCCCACACGGCCAGCGCGTCCACACGATGCGGCTGCTGCGTTGCCATGATGATCGCGATGGAGGCTCCGGAGTGATGGCCGACGAGGCTTGCAGACGACAGCTGCAGCGCATCCATCACCTGCCACACGCCATCGGCATACTCGTGCAGTGTGGGCAGCGCGTCAGGTCCATCTGAGGCGCCGTGCCCGATAAGATCCGGCGCGAGCGCGAAATAGCCGCGACCGGCCAGCTCCGACAGAATGGGATCCCACATTGCCCCGGAGCTTGGGCTCTGATGGATCAGCACCAGCGGTGAGCCGGCGGCGTCACCCGCCAGGCGATAGTGCAACTGCTGGCCGCGCGGTGTGTCCACATAGCCACGTCTCATTTCGCCGCCGCCAGTCGCTGGCCGACCAGCCGCCCCAACGTCAGGGCCGGTCCGACGCTCATGCCACCCACGAAGCTGTCGCCCATGAACTGCGAGACGCCCAGCACCTCGCCGACCGCGTACAGTCCGCCAATGGGCTGGCCCGCGGTATTCAACACGCGCAGGTCGGAGTCCACCTGCAGCCCCTCGCGACTCATCAGCATCGCTGCCTGACTCCAGACGCCATAAAAAGGCGGCTGCTCGATGCGCGTGGGCAGGAACTCGCGACCGAAGTCCGGATCGTAGTGCGCATCCACCGCCGCGTTGTACTGCGCCACGGTTCGTTTTAGCCCGCCTACTTCGATGCCCATACCCGCGGCGAGGTCCAGCAGAGTCGGCGCGGTCCAGATAAATCGCCCCCGCTTCGCTTCCGTCCGCATGCGATCCGCCGTCCAGCCCGGCTGCAGCAACGGCTCACCAGCTTCCATGGCGCGCGCATCCCAGATGACGGCCATTTTCAGCCCAGGCTGACGCAACAACGCCTGCTCGCGCAACTGCGGCGACGGCGTGTCTTCGGCCACCCAGCGCTTACCCTCACAATTCACCCAGATCTCACGCGGCTGGCGATACGCCGGGACGAGCGACAGACGGGCGTCGTAGTACCCCAGCGTGAATCCTGGTCGGTCCGGATCCGGAATCAGGCTCATCGTCGGCAGATACGTCTGCGAGTTCGTGGTGGCGGCGCCGGCGTCTTCGGCCGCCTGCAAGCCTTCGCCCGTCGCGCCCATCTTGCCGACCCTGAAACGTGCGCGGCACACCGTACAGCTCGTGGCCAAAGATCAGTCGCGGCGAATCCGGCACGAAATCAAACCCGAGAGCCTCCAGCCAGTCGACGGTGCCACCCTGCCGCGCCACGCTCGCTCGGAGCAGCTCCGGATTCGCCAGTCCGTGCGACAACCGCTCCACATCCGCCAGGTGGCACTCCGGACTATCCTGAATGCCGCGCTGTCGTTGCAGCCGAGTTCCCGCTCCGCTGAACTGTCCGGTGGAGACATGCAGCATGCCACCGACACGCGTCTGTTTGTCGATCAGCACGACGTGCGCACCACCGTCAGCGGCCGCGATGGCCGCCGGCAGACCGGCAGTGCCCGCGCCGACGATGACGACCTCCACCGTCACGCGCTCGCACCGACCGACCCCAGGCGCGGACGGACCTCGTGGTTGAACAACTCGAACGAGCGCCACACGCGCTCGGGCGCGTTGAAGCCCCACACGAACCACAACATCATGTGGTCGATCCCCACCGCCGCGTACTCACGCAACCCCGCGGCGACGGTCTCGGGTCCGCCGACGATCATCGCCCGCTCGATCATCGCCTGTCGTGTTTCGGGCGACACGCGCGTGGCGTACACGACGCGTCCTTCACTGTTGCGCACCGTTTCCGCCTCCAGCGAGTCGGCGGAGTTGGCAACCCACGCTGCTTGTAGATAGTTGGTAATGGGCTGCTCGACGTCGGCCCACGCCTGAGCATCCGTTTCGGCAACATAGATCATCTTCAGCGCCGCGGACCACTCCAGACACTCCTGCTGAACGTTCGGCCCATGGCCGGCTGCCGCGAGGGTTTCGCGATAGAGCCGCCACTGCTGTCCGGTGCGTTCGGTACTGAATCGCCCGGTAAACATCGGCCAGCCGCGTTTGGCGCTGGCCACGACGCTCGCATCGCTGACACACGCTCGCGCCAGCAGCGGGTGGGGTTTGCGCACCGAGCTGGGCATGACGCGACCATCCAGGCGGCCGCGCATGAACGGCGTCTCGAATTCGAGCGGCGCCGCGCCATACTCGTGCGCCCACGCCTTGAGCGCGATGTCCACGACCTGTTCGGTCAGGTCGCGCGACGCGCGGTGGTCCCGACCAAAACCCGCGAATTCGATCGGGCTGCCGCCAGGTCCGACGCCAATGATGGCCCGCCCGTGGCTGAGCTGATCCAGCAGATTGCAGTGCTCTGCGAACCGCAGCGGGTCGTGGAGCGGAGCGACCACGATGCTCGTGCCGATCCACGCGTGACGCAACTGGGGCGCCAGATAGGCGCCGAACACGAACGGATCGGAAAACGTGTTGTACCCGGTGAAGTGGTGCTCGGTGAGCATGACCGCGCTGTACTCCAGCCGGTCCGCCTCGAGCGACATGCGCGTGACCAGGTCGATCAGGTCGCTGTCTTCCTCGGCCCCGCGGGTCTGGGGGTTCAGGTACAGGGCAAAACGCATGAGACGCCTGCGAGAGGGTAGTCCACCTGGGTGAGCGGGCGCGGCCAAGCTGGGGCGCCAATCCCGAGGGCATGCGTCTGACCGCCGCTCGGCGCGCAAGCTCCGCCTGGTGGCGCTTGCGCGGCTCGGCATTCGCGTGGAGTACTGGGGCTCACACGCCGAACAATCCGACGAGCACATCCGCCTGGAGGACTATCGCCAGGGCATCAAGCAGGTGATCGCCACCCTGCAGGAGGCGGCTGCCCTGGGGCCAACTGTCAACCGTCCGTCGACGCGCCAATCCGATTGAGCGCGATCCGCCGTGCGGCGTTCTCCCCAGATTCAGCGGTCAGCTGCAGGTGATCCAGCCACTTCACGTTCGTATAGCACGCCGCACCGGAGACCACCAGTCGCCACGGCGCGCCGTGTTCGACCGTCAGCGGCGCGCCGTTCAGCTCGTCGCAGATCAGTCCGCGAGCGATGTCCTCCAGCGACACCGGCACCACCCATTCACCTGAACCGGCGCGGACGTAGCGCGCGCCAGGCAGCGGCTGCGCCAGGGCCACCACGTCCGCGAGTCGCACACCGCCCCAGCGCTGGCCGGGCACGCTCCAGCCTTCTTCACACACAAACGGCTCTTCCAGCGTCGCGCGACCCAGCTGGCTCACCTCCGCCACGCTCAGCTCGAGCGGTCGCGCCACCAGCCCGTCGACCCGAATCCGCGCCCGATCAGCCCGCGCCCGATCGGCGTCCGTCACAGGAAAGATCGGCAACGCCGCGCGCGCGTCCACACCCTGATTGTGCCACGCCGCAGCGGCTCAGCCGTCCATGCATGATTGAATACGGGCGTGAAGCACTATGCAGTTCGATGAATTCAGCGTCGCGCTGCTCATCCAGCGCCCCGACGCACCCGTCCTCGATGCCGACGCCTCCCGCGCCCTCCAGGACGCGCATCTCGCCCACCTGGCCGACCTGCACGCGGCCGGCAAGCTCGTCGCCGCCGGTCCGCTCGAGGACGAGCACTACCGCGGTTTGAGCATTCTGAACGTCGGCGTCGAGGAAGCGCGCACGCTGAAGGAGTCGGATCCTGCCGTGCGTGCCGGACGCTTCTCCGTCCAGGTCATGCGCTGGAGGCTGCCCTCGGGCGCCCTGCACTTCACGCCGACGCGCTTTCCGCGCTCGACCGCCGAAGCACTCGCTCGCTAAACCACCCACGGGAGTCGTATGCAGTGCAGAAAATCCTGAACGATCCGCTGGCGTTCGTCGACGAGATGCTCGACGGTGTCGTCCTCGCGCACCCCGACCAGTTGCGGTTGATCGGCGAGGATCACCGCGGCATCGTTCGCGCCGTCGCGCCGGTGCAGGGCAAGGTGGGGATCGCCACTGGCGGCGGTTCGGGTCACCTGCCGGTGTTCATGGGCTACGTCGGCGAAGGTCTGGCCGACGGCGCCGCGATCGGCAACGTCTTTGCCTCGCCAAGCGCCGATCAGATGCTGGAGGTCACCCGCGCGGTGAGCTCGGGCGAGGGCGTGCTGTACATCTACGGCAATTACGGTGGCGACGTCATGAACTTTGACCTCGCGGCCGAGCTGGCCGCGGCCGAAGGCATCCAGGTCGCGACGGTGCTGGGTGCGGATGACGTGGCCTCCGCGCCAAAGGGCGAGGAAGCGCGTCGACGTGGCATCGCCGGCATCTTCTTCCTCTACAAAGTTGGCGGTGCCGCCGCCGCGCGCGGCGCCTCGCTGGCCGAGGTCCAGACAGTCACGCAACGCGCGGCCGACAACGTGCGCAGCATGGGCGTCGCGCTGGCACCCTGCACGCTGCCCGCCGCCGGTGTGCCAACCTTCGACCTGCCGGACGGGCAGATGGAAATCGGCATGGGCATCCACGGCGAGCCTGGCGTGCGCCGCGGTCCGCTCGAATCCGCCGACGACATCGGTCACCAGTTGACCACTGCCATCATGGACGACCTGGACCTGAGCCGCGGCGACGACGTGGCGGTGCTGGTCAATGGCCTCGGCGCCACACCAAAAGAGGAGCTCTACATTCTGTACCGCGCCGCGCACCGCGTGCTCGGCGAGCGGGGTGTGAACGTCTATCGCGTCTGGGTCGGCGAATACGCCACGTCACTGGAGATGGCGGGCGCCTCAGTGTCTGTCCTGCGTCTCGACCCTGAGCTCACGCACTTGATCGACGCGCCCGCGGAGTCGCCGTTCTTCGTGCAGCGATGAGCGAGCTCACGCGGGTTATCGAAGCGGTCGCCCACGACGTGCTGGCCGCCCAGGCCGAGCTCAATCGGCTCGACGGCGTCGCGGGCGACGGCGACCTGGGCGCCACCATGGCCGCCGGCGCCACCGCGCTGCTGGCGATAATGCCCGACATGCAGGACCTGGACCTGGCGGCGACCTTGCGTCGTTGCGGGTCGGAGCTGGCGCGCAAAGCGCCGTCGACCAGCGGCACGCTGCTGGCCACGGCCTGCTTGCGCGCGGCCGGCGCCGCGCCAGGCTCCGACGGCGAATCCACTACATCCATCGCCGCGCGTCTTGTCGATGCGGCGATGACGGGTGTCCAGCAGCGCGGCAAAGCCCAGGTGGGCGACAAGACAATGCTGGACGCACTCAGCCCCGCCGTGACCTCGTTGCAGGACTCCGCCTACGCTGGCGTCGGCCTCGGCCAGGCCCTGGCCAGCGCGGCGACGGCGGCCAGGGCAGGTGCCGAGGCCACGCGTGATCTGCGCGCCCGAGTTGGTCGGGCCGGCTGGTTAGCCGACCGGGCGGAGGGCAGCGTCGATGCCGGTGCCGATCTCGTGGCGTTGCTCTTCGAATCCGCCGCGCGGCACGTGGCTACGGACTCCCGCCCAGTCGACTGACGACCTGGTCACGGGTCAGGCCGTAGCTCTGGAGGACCGTCGCCATTTCGTCCACGTCCACCGGGTCGGACAGCTTCGACCCGATGTCGTCGATCGTCGCCTCGGGGAGGCCGAGCCGTCGGAGCACCCGCAGCACCTCGGCCTTCGAGCGTTGCTCAGAATGCATCCCGGCCACCTACCTGGAGGGCCACACGTCGGCCACGTAGCGATGCTGGGCATCCATCTGCGCGAGACGCGCATCGGCTCCTTGGGGCACACGGAAGTGAGCGCGTTTCTTCACCTGGATCCTGAATTCGTCCGGCTTGATGGTCAACGTTTCCTTGACGTGCAGCTGGTACTGGTCGGAGTCAACCAGCTCGAAGCGCTGGAGGAGCATGCCCAGGACCAGCGCGGCCTCCTGCAGCGCAAACTGGCGACCGATACACGCGCGTTGGCCGTTGCCGAAAGGCTTGTACGCGTTCGCGGGGCGCTGCTGAGCAGCCTCAGGGCTGAAGTGGTCGGGGTTGAACTCGTCGGCGTCGGCGCCCCATACGCTGGGATCGCGATGCAGCGCGCCGGTGATGATCGTCGCGCCGCGTTCGGCGGTCAGCAGGTACTTTCCGCCGATGACCGCCTCGGCCTCGAGCGGATGCACGGTGAACGCCGGCGCCGTGGGGTACAGCCGCAGCGTTTCGTGCAGGACCTGGGAGATATACCGCAGCTGGTGGACCTGCGCGTAGGTCGGCGTCACGTTCGGGTCGGTCCCCAGGACCTGGTCGACCTCCGCGTACGCCCTGCTCAGGACCTCCGGGTTGTGGAGCAGCTCGTACAGCGAAAAAGACAGCAGGCCGCTGGTCGTCTCATGGCCGGCGATCAGGAACGTGATGATCTGGTAGCGGATATTGACGTCGTCCAGCCCCTCGCCGGTTTGTCTGTCGACGCCGGTCAGCATGCGACCCAGGAGGTCCGGCTTCGGATCGGCACCGGTCCGCTGCATCGCGGCACGCCGCTCCTTGACGATGCGATCCACCAGCTCGTTCATCATCGCGACGTCGGCGTCGAACTGGCGTCGCTCGCGGACAGCGGCTTGCTGCTGAATGGGCAGGCGGCTGCCCCGCTGCATGGATTCGCTCAGGCAGCGGGTCATCGCCTCCACAAAGGGGTGGGGTCGTTCGCGATAAAACGAGTTGAATCGGTAGTCGAAGCCGCACAGGCCGATGGTGTCGAGCGTCAGGCGGGTCATATCCGGTGTGACGTCGATGGCCTCGCCGCGATTCAGACGTTCCCACTTTCTGGTGAGCTGCAGCGCGATGTCGAGCATCATCGGGAAGTACTCGCGCATCGCGTCCTGGCTGAAGGCCGGCAGCAAAATGCGATGGGCCTTCCCCCAGTTGGGCTCTTCCGTATGCGCGGTAAACAACCCGTCACCGGCGAACGCGCGCACCTCCGTCAGTCCTCTGCCGACCAGTTTGTCGAAGCGGCGCATGTCGCACAGCTCGTCGACCAGGTCGAAGCCCGAGACGAAGACCACCTCACGTCCGGCGAACGACAGCTTGAAGATGGGTCGATACTCGTTGGCCAGACGCGTGATGTCTTCGAGCGGCGCACCACGATCGATGTCGAACAGGTTGCCGACGAAGGGCCGGGTGGGTGGCTGCGGAATAGGCTCGAGCTGCGCCCGGGTCCCGTGCTCTACCATGCGACACTCCTCTGGGTGCTGAGATACGTGCGATACGTCGAATAGGCGTGTGCCAGGATGTTGCCGACGGCGAACGTCAGCAAGATTGCCGTCACGAGCGCGGCCGTCGACGCATCAGGTTCGGTACGTCCGACGACCTGGCGAATGATGATTCGTGCCGCCCAGATGGCCAGCCACAGCACGATGCCGATGAGCGTGCTTTGCACCAGCAGGACACCCCGCTTGGGATCCACGCGCCGCACGTCGACAAAAGCCACGCGCACGGCGCCGACGATCAGCCCGACGACGAATGCCAGGGCCAGCCAGCCCCAGCCCGACAAGTCTTGCGGCGGGTTCTCGACGATGACGAAGCCCGTCAGGACGACGAGCAGCACCGGGATGAGCCACAGGCGTCGGACCGAGACGCGTCGCGCGCGGAGTTGACCGAGGAGCAGGATGCCGATGAACAGCAAGCCGCCAGCGTCGATGAGCGGGTTCGAGAGATCAGCGATCTTCATGCCAACTTCTCTGGACCTGCACGGTGCGCTCAAGGTTACCCGCGCACGGTGTTCGTTTGGTGGGAGACCTCAGTTGGTCTGGAGCTGCTCCACAAGACGCGTACTCGCGGTAAAGCCCTGGTTGACCGCGACGACGCGCGTGCCGACCGCGGCGATGACTACTGTTGACGGGACAGTCAGGATGCCGAAGGCGCGCGCTGCCTCGGGCTGCTGCGCGGTATCCACGTCGATGCGCCGAACGCCGACGTCGGCCAGTGCGGCACGTGCCAGTTCGATCGCCGGCGACTGGGCCACATGACACGCGGCGCACGACGGCGTCGAAAAGGCGATGACGGTGCGGCGGCCGTCGGGCTCGGCCCCGAGCACCTGCCAGTCGGGCACCTGGCGCAGCACCCCAGACACTCGTCGGCGATTCCAGCGTCGCGCCGCCAGAACAGCCAGCACCACGATGGCCACCACGCCGACGAGAACGATGATTCGCTCGAGCATCAGGCGGACTTCATGCCAAGCCGGTCGAAGCGCGCCAGGACAAAGCACAGGGCGCAGAAGTCGACCGAGGCATCCAGCCCCACCATGAGGGCAATCACGCCGGCCAGGAACCAGCCGAGCGGCACCGCGAGGCCAAACACGAGCAGCCCTGCGCATACCAGCCACACGCAGCCGCCCATGACGCGCGCGATGCGCCGCGTGGCGTGGTCTTCCTGTCGCTCGCGCCTCACCAGCCAGCCCGCGGGCTCGGCGACGCGCCACACGAATTGGCGCACCACGTCGGCGGGCCACCAGAACCGTCCGACGAGCATGATGGCTCCAGCCAGCGCCAGCGGCCACGCGCCGGGCGGCCTGCCGAGCACAAACGCGACGGCAACCAGGGCGACCATCGTCCACTGATGCGCCTTGCGGGCGGTCACATCGTAGATACCCATGCGGTGTAGACGAATAGTTTACTCGGAAGCTCGTCCACTGCTGACGACTTCGGGGTAATATAGTCTATGACAGAAATCAACTAAGTGACGTTATCGAGCCCATGCCGCCACCCCCGCTCCTGCCGCGCCTGTCCTCGACCACCCGGATCGCCGCGCACGCCATGATCGAGATCGCCGAGGCCCAGGGCCGCGTCGTCGCCGCCGCGACCATCGTCCGCAACCAGCGGCTGCCCGATCACTTCCTGGATCAGCTCCTCGGCAAGCTGCGGCGCGCCGGCCTGCTGCGCAGCGTGCGCGGCCCGCGCGGTGGCTACACGCTCAGCCGCCCCGCGACCGCGATCAGCCTCGCCGACATCGTCGAGGCGGTCGACGCCCCGCCGTCACCCCGACGCCAGACGGCGGTAACCACATCGGGCGCGGCGCCGTCTTCGACGAGGTCATCTACACGCTCCCATCCCGCCGCGTTCCTCGAACCCGAGACACTCGCCGCCGGGTGTCCGTCCGCGTGTGCCGTCGAGCAGGCCTGGTGGTCGGCGAGTGCGGCCATGCACGAGGTGATGTGCCACACGACCCTCGCCGCGCTGGTCGCGAGCAAGCATGCGCTCGAACACCACCCCGTCGGTGTAGAACCCCGGGCTTATCGTCGCTGGCCGGCGAAGCTCCCAGCTTTCGAGAGCGCGCTCTGAGCGCTCGGTTGCCAGGCCTCGGGCTCGGCGGCCAGCTCGTGGACGACGCCCGGTAAGCTGTTGGACGTCACATCGTAGAGCGTGACGTGGTCGAGGATCTTCCGCAAACTCGCGCGCACCGCGACCCACACCTCGCGCAGCGGCTCGGCCGAGCCCGTATAGGCCAGCAATTCGGGGGCTTCCCCGTGGACGTTCGACAGTGGGCCGTCGACGGCGCGAATCACGTCCGCCAGGGTTATCTGATTCGGCTGCATCGTAAGCAGATAGCCACCTCCGGCCCCACGCTGCGCCTTGACCAGTCCCGCCGTTCTGAGCTGCTGCAGGATGTTGCCCAGGAATTTGGGCGGAATCTGCTGGGCAGCGGCGATTTCCTCGCGCCGCAGCGGCTGTCCGCCGGCGGCCGCGATCTCGACGAGCGCCCGAACCGCGTAGTCGGCCAAGGCAGAGAGTCGCATGGCTGCCTATTGTTGCCCATTTTCCCAGGGGTGTCTGCAGCGCAGCATCCGCCCTTTGAGATCCCTCGCCAGGACTGGACATCCGCCGGGTCGGCCGCCATCCTTCCCAACAGTGAGGGTCCGTTCGTCCCGAGGTCTGGTCACGAGCGGGTGGGCCAGCGCGTGACCCTGCCGCTGCCAACCCGCATCGCCGGCGGTCCGGCCGACGTCACCGGCACCCTGGCGGCCGTTCACTTTCGCGACGAGCGCGGTTTCGCCATCTTCTCCATCGACGAGGCCGATACAGCCTCGCGGGTGCGCGCGCTGGGCTACCTTGCTCCCGACGTCGGACTACGCGCCGTGGTACGCGCGGTCGGTAGCTGGAATCAGCATGCACGCTATGGTTGGCAGTTGCAGGTCCGGACACTGGAGCTCATCGATCACCTCGACCAGCGCGGCGTTGTGGCGTTTCTGGTGGCGTACACCACCCACCTGGGTCCGGTCCGCGCCGCCGAGGCGGTCCAGCGTTTTGGCGAGCGCGTGTTCGAGGTCATCCGCGAACATCCCGAAGAGCTGTGCGCCATCAAAGGCATCACTCCGGCTCGGGCACAGACGATCCAGGCGTCGTTCGCCGCCGTTGCCACCATTGCCAATGTCGAGTCCTGGCTCCGACATATTGGTCTGGGCAAGGCCGACGCGCGACGCGTGCGCGAAGCCTACGGCGACGATGCCGGCAGATTGGTGCGTGAAAACCCGTACCGACTGGCGGACGAGATCCGGGGTATCGGGTTTCTGACCGCCGACACCCTGCGGGTGATGCTGGGCATTGGACCGACCTCACCGTATCGTCTGCACGCGGCGCTCCGCTACACGTTGGAGCAGATCGCCCGCTCGGAGGGGCACGTGTATCTGCCGCTCGCTGAGCTGGTGGAGCGCACCGCGCGCCAGCTCGACGAGCGACGCGCGACGACCGGCCGTTGGGAACCAGACGCCCGCCTGGTTTCGGCGTTGCGCGACTATCTGCCGACCTTCACGTCGAGCGACGACGCGGCGATCGAGGCCGGACCTTCGGGGAACTTTGAAGCGGACGACGCTCGCATCTACAGCCGCGAGCTGTACGAGGCGGAGTGCGAGGCCGCCGAACGACTGCGAGCGCTGATCGAGCACGAGGCGCCGCTGTTCGAGCCAGAAGAACTCGAGCACGCCATCCGCGAAACGGAATCCGACAACGAGTTGATTCTCGAGACCGAGCAGCGACGTGCGGTTGCCGCGGCGCTGACTCGCCTGGTCTCGATCATCAGTGGTGGCCCCGGTGTCGGCAAGACCACCAGCATCCGGATCCTGGTCCAATTGCTGGAACGACGCGGCGTGCCCTACATGCTGTTGTCTCCAACCGGCAAAGCGGCGAAGCGACTCCAGGAGGCGACTCTGCGCGACGCGTACACCATCCACCGCCAGTTGTTCAGTCTGGAACGCCAGAAGGAGGAGCACCAGCGGCAATCGCGGCGGCGGTCGCGCGCTGCCGCAATGCAGCAGGTTGTCCTGCCGGCGGACGCCGTCATCGTCGACGAGGCGTCCATGGTCGACGTGCCGCTGTTGGCGTGGCTGCTTCGCTCGGTCGGTCCGCGGACCCGCCTCATCTTTGTCGGCGATAAGGACCAATTGGCGAGTGTTGGGCCCGGATCAGTCCTGCGGGACCTGGTGGCGTGTGGCCGTATTCCCGTGACGTTGCTGACTGTGATCAAGCGTCAGGGCGAGGGGTCGCCTATCGTCGAAGCCGCGCACGCCATCAATCGGGGCGAGCCGCCTGAGGCCGGGTCGACGTCTGCTGGTGACCTGTACATTCTCAAAGCGAGGCCGCCGGGCGACGACAACGGGATGCACGCGCAGCAACTGATCGTGGAAAGCGCCGTTCGGCTTGGCGCCCAGGTCATTTCTCCGCAGCACACGTCACCCGTCGGCGTCGCGGCGCTGAACGCCGCGCTGCAGGAACGCGTGAATCCTCCGGCAGCCACCAAGCCCGAGGTGCGGCTGTCGGATGAGACTGTGTTCCGACTTGGCGACCGCGTGATTGTCGGCAAAAACAACTATCAGACGCTGTGCTTCAACGGCGAAACCGGGCAGCTCGTGGACATCGGGCCACGCCAGTTGACGCTGCGCATGGACGACTTCGAGGGCGAGCGCCTCGTCGAGTACGCGCGCGACGACTGGTGGCAGCTCCAGCACGCGTACGCGATTACTACCCACCGCGCGCAGGGGTCCGAGTGGCCGAACGTGGTGGTCGTCGTCAGCCAGAGTCACTACTTGATGCTGCAGCGCAACCTGGTGTACACGGCGCTGACCCGCGCCCGCCGTCGGGCGGTGCTGATTGTCAGCGGCGGACTCGAGCACAAGCCCTCCGGTCGCATCGTCAAGACGGCGTTAGAAGTGGCGGTGGCCAACAACCGAATCGCGCAACGCTATAGCGGCCTGGCCGACCGCCTCACGCAGAATCTATCTACTTAAGTTGGTTTGCGCTGCAAACGCTGGCGTCCGCGTGTGGGTGGCTGAGTCGGGCAGATTGAGATGTCCTCCTCCAGGGGGACCCCTCTGGGGAGCCCGTGTGGAAGGGCGATCTCACCCAGCGGCGATGGCGGTCAGAAACTCTTTGCGCATGTCCTCGCCGCCGTTGGCTTGCCAGTCCTTCACCAGCTGATCCAGGTCACCCAGCGGCCGGCTGCCCTGCAGCACCTCCAGCAACCCATCGTTGAACGCCAGCCGCAAGCGAATGCCCTTCGCGTTACTCGTCGGCGAGTAGTACCCGAGCGTTGCATCGGAAACGCCAATCGGAATCAGCGCCGCCTCGGCATCCGCCACCAGTCCCGTGAACGCGGGATAGTTCGCGTTATAGATGACCTGCGCATGCTGGGCCATATACCGCCACGGCATGTTGTAGGCGTCCGCGGCCCAGCGGTCGGTCGTCACCGGATTGCCGCTGGCATCCAGCGTGTAGTCGACGTTCGCCGCTCCGTACGTCAGCAGCAGGTCCTCCTGGCTACCGAACGGCGCAGCCGTCCAGTTCAACAGCCCGAGCAGCTCTCGGATGCGATCGGGACTCGCCTGTTTCAGCATAGTGCTGGCCCCGTAGCCAGTGCCGAGGAAAAACACGGCCTGCGCGCCGTCGTGCGCGGCGAAGTGGCGCAGGAACCCGAACGTCTGTGGCGGATCCAGGTGTTGGCCTTGCTGGTAGCCGTCGGTCCAGTCCAACCCCAGCGCACGCACCGAGAGCACGCATTTACCTGAAACCAGGTTGGTCATCGCCGCCGGCGCGCTGGTGGTGGTCTGTGAATCCGGGTAAAACACTCCAGCCGCGAGCAGATCACGCAGGTATGCCACTGCTTCCTGGTATTCGAGACTTTCATAGTCCTTCTGGAGCGTGCCGTCCGGCTGCAGGCGCCAGTTATTGGGCGCGCCAAAGAGCGACGCGAACCAGGCGACCTCAAATGGGCCCGACAGGGCACCCTGGAACGTGCCGATCGCCCAGCGGTTCTGGGACGGAACGGTCAGTTGCTGCAGGACACGTTTGAAGTCGTCGGCGTTCTGGGGCGTGTAGTCGGGTCCGATCTCCTTGTCCCAGACGGTCGAGTTCTTGATCATCAGGCTGCTCACGCTGGGGCGGGAGATGGGTACCGTCCACAGGCGCCCGTCGATCACGCTGCCGGAATTGCGCCACGCGAACGTCGGCAGCGCGGCCAGGTTCGGATACGCGCGGACGGCGTCGTTGCCGAGATACGGGGTGAGGTCCGCGGCGGCTTGCTTGAGGAAGTCAGGCAAATTCGGCGCGGCGCTGAGGCCGCCGAACAGACTGATAGTGTCGGGGTAGTCACTGCCCGCCATCAGCGTTGCCAGCTTCGCGGCATAGTCCGCGGGCGGGACCACCGTGAACTGGACGTTGGCGTTCAGTTGCTGGTTGATCTGCTGCCAGGCCGGGTTCTGGTCCAGCGGAGTCGGCGGCGGATACAGGCCGTCGACGAAGACGCTGACGCTGCTGCCAAGGCCTGGCGCCTGGGCTGGAGCGGCCTTCTGCGCGGGATACGTAAGGTAGCCATCTTCGTAGAGTTCGCCCTTGGTCGGATAGTCCGGCGTCGGCTTATTGGCCAGTGGCACATAGGTTGGCAGGACCGACGCCTTGAGGCTGGATGTTGCCGCTGGCGCGGGTGCCACGCTGGTCGGCACCGCCGCGGGAGCCACTGGTGTCGCTGGCGGAGCGGTCGGCGGCAGGGGCGTCGGCGCCACCGGACTCGCCGGCGCGCACGCCGCCAGCAGCGTCGTCGCACACCCCAGGGGCACGACCACCAGGACACGTCGCCGCGAGATCCGCATCAGGTTTTGCCCACGCCCGCCCACAGCCGCTCGGACGCCAGCCGCGCCCCCTCGCTCAGCGCGGCCAACTTGGCCCAGGCGACATCGGGATGCGGCTCGTCCCCCGCCGCCGACGTGGCGAAGCCACAGTCATTCGACGCCACGACCCGCTCGCGCCCCACCACACTCGCAAACCTCGCGATGCGCAGTGCCACGAGCTCCGGATGCTCGACGAGCATCACACAGTGCGAAACGACGCCCGGGATCAGCACTTTGTCCTCCGGCAGCCTCACTTCCTGCCACACCTGCCACTCGTGCTCGTGGCGGGGATTGGCGGCCTCAAACGAATACCCGCCCGCGCGAATCTGGAGCATCAGATCCACGAAGTGCTTCAGCTCCAGGTCGTTCGTGCGGGGGGCAACATTGGTGCTGTAGCACGTGTGAAACCGCACACGGTCCTCCGGCAGTCCGCGCAGCGCGTGATTCACGATGTCCACGCCGAAGCGAATGAAGGTGCGGCACGCTTCGATCGAGAGCCCTGGACTCCGGTCGTAGTATGTGGCGAGTCGGTGATCGTCGATCTGCAGGATGAAACCGGCGTCCACGATGGTGGCGTATTCCTCGTGCATCGCGTCGGCGAGAGCCACCAGGTATTCCTCTTCGGTGCGGTAATACAGGTTCGGATAATGCGGCGCGATGTTGGTGGGCGACAGCGCGGTCATGAACCCCTGCGCTGCGCCGGCCGCGTCCATCGCGCGCCTGAGATTGGCGATATCGACGTCGACGCGCGCCTGGCCGGTGTACGTGATTGGGCCGGTGCAGGCGAGCGCCGGCCGCGCCCGCCGTTTGCGCACATTCGAGGGTCGAGCCGCGTTCATCACCCGCATCTCCGCGTACACGTCGGGGAACTGCAGCGCGTCACGCGTGGGCGCGCGCTCGGCTGGTGTCGGGCTCACCTGTTCGAGA
>JAFAWJ010000954.1 GCA_019242065.1 Chloroflexota bacterium | reverse complement strand
TGCGAGAGTATCCTGCGAACGGAGTTCGAGGCGCGGCCCGAGCGAGAAACGACGGCGCTGTTCGACCAGGTGCGACTGGCGCCAGAGCGCGTCTGAACGACGCTCAGTCGTGGTTACTCCGCGAGTGGAGCTCTCGTCGAAATTCCGTCAGTGATGTCGCCGAACTGGGCCTGGCCGCTGCCCTTGAAATACGGCAGCAAGCCAAATGCTCCGGCTCCGAGCGGTGACATTTCCACGGAGCCACTGAATGTGTTGCCAGACCGGCTGGTGCGACTCGCCAGCATCTTCAAGTAAAAAGGGTCCAGCCGCATACGAGGCAGGGTGTAACCAGGCCATGGCGACAGTGCAAATGAGCCCGGCGAACCGTACGCACGCCAGAATCGAGTGTGATCTGGGCGAGCGAGGTCGGGGTTCGGCGTGTCAAGCCGAGCCGACGCACCACACGCGACGTGCATGCCTCCCGCACGTCGTGTGTCGGCCGCGCCGCCGAGGTGGTGTTATCTCGTCGGCCGGTGGACGAGCGGGTGTCGGCGGAGTTACGCAGTGGTGGAGAACATCCAGATCATCCTCAAGACACGCGTCTTGGCGTGTTGAGCTTTCGGTGAGACAACCGCGAAAAACGTTGAGCTTTTGTTGACGCGCCGGGTGGGATACTCGCACCGTGCGCACGCTGATGGGGCAGATCCGCGTTGGCCCGCGCGGGCTGGCCGGCTATGCGGCAGCCCTTGGCTCGGTCACGGCTGTCAGTCTGTTCATCGGCTTCATCCTGTGGCAAGTCAACATCGCCAATGTCTCGATGCTGTACCTGCTGGCGGTGATGGCGACGGCCGTGGCATTCGGTCGCGGACCGGCGGTGTTCGCCTCGGTGCTGGCGTTTCTGGTCTTCGACTGGTTCTTCGTCGCACCGATCCACCAGTTGACGGTGTCCGATCCTGAAGAGTGGGTCTCGCTGCTGTTCTTTCTCCTGACCGCGATCGTCACCGGCCAACTGGCAGCCGGCCAACGCCAGCGCGCTCGGGAAGCCCAGCAGCGCGAACGCGAGGCTGTCGTCCTGTACGACGTCGTGCGGCTGCTGGGTGGCAACGACGTCGATCAGGCGCTGGTGCCGGTCGCGGAGCGCGTGCGTGCCGAACTCCGGGTGACCGGTCTGGTGATCGAGTTGTGGCAAGCGGACGGTGGGATACGCCGCTTCAAGGCGGGTAGCGCGCCGGCGGCGCTCTCCGCGTACGGCAAGTCGGCCGCGGCGGGGCGCATTTTGCACAGTGGCGCTGCCGCGGCTGTTACCGACCACGTGACCACGGGGCGGTGGGTGCGCATCGTGCGTCCGACGCGTGGAGTCGGCGACCTTGACCACGTCCACCTGGCGCCGATCAAAGTCGACGACCGTCGCTTCGGCGCGCTGCTGCTCGTCGATGCGGACGGCCAGTTCGACGGCACCGACGACCGGCTGGTATCGCTGGCGGCCGGCCAGATCGGGATCGCCCTGGACCGCGCCCGTCTGCGACAGGAAGCGACCGAGGCCGAGATTTTGCGTCGCACCGACGAGTTGCGCCGCGCGCTGCTGAACGCCGTGTCGCACGACTTACGCACGCCGCTGGCCACCATCATGGCCTCCGCCAGCAGCCTCAGGCAGAACGACGTGGTGTGGACGGAGGAGGAACGCCAGGGGTTCGCCCAGGCGATCGAACAGGAGGCCGAGCGGCTGAATCGGCTGGTGGGTAACCTGCTGGACCTCTCGCGCATCGAGGCGGGCAGTCTGCGGCCTCAGAAAAGCTGGCAGGATCTGGAGACGCTGATCGGGGACACCGTCGATCGACTGCGCACGGTCACCGCACGTCACCACCTGCAGGTCGCGGTGCCAAAAGATCTGCCGCCAGTGTGGATTGACCCGGTCGAGATTGGCCAGGTTCTCTACAACCTGGTCGAGAACGCCACGAAATACGCGCCGGCCGACACGGACATCACTCTGGAGGTACGTCGCATCTCGGGCGGACTGGCGATCGTGGTCAGCGACCACGGTCCCGGCATTCCGGCACAGTCCATCTCGCGACTTTTTGATCCGTTCTACCGCGTGATGGACGGCCGGCCGCGTCCGCAGGGCCTGGGGCTGGGACTTGCCATCGTCCGGGGCCTCGTCGAGGCGCACGGTGGGCGCGTGTGGGTCGAGAACCGACCTGGTGGCGGTGCGCAGTTTACTTTCACGTTGCCGTTGACCGCTGCCGCGCCGGAGCAGCCGACGCCGGCCGAAACGAGCGCCGCGTGAGCCAGACATCCCCAGCGCGAGTGCTGGTGGTCGACGACGAGCCGGGCATTCTGCGCGCGGTGCAGACCAACCTCGGCCACCACGACTTCGACGTCTCCACGGCGAGCACTGGACAGGATGCCCTGGACGCATACGCGCGCGTGCACCCGCAGCTGGTGCTGCTCGATCTCGGACTGCCGGATATGGACGGTCTGGACATCATCCGCGTCATCCGTACCTGCGCCAATACGCCAATCGTCGTGCTCTCGTCGCGCGAGACGGAGCGCGACAAGGTCACCGCGCTCGACCTGGGGGCCGATGATTATCTGACCAAGCCTTTCGGCATCAACGAACTCCTCGCCCGCGTGCGCGTCGCGCTGCGCCACGCGGAGCAGCCGGATAGTACTGAGGCCGTCCTGCACTTCGACGACCTGGAGGTTGACCTCGAGCGACGGCGCCTGATCGTGAGCGGCAGCGAGGTGCGCCTGACTCCCACCGAGTGGGACCTCGTCAAACTTCTCACCTCGCATCCGGACAAGGTGCTGACGGATCGCATGCTCACCGACGCCGTATGGGGCGCCAGCTACGCCGCCCAGGCGCACTCGCTCCACGTGTATGTCGCTCGCCTGCGGAAGAAGCTCCAATCCGCCAACGCAGTGCGTCGCTACATCGTGACGGAACCGGGCGTGGGCTACCGGTTAATCACCGAGGCGAACGACGAGATCGAAACCGTCACCAGCCGCGTCTAAGCGCCGTCGGTGAGTAGTTCACGAATGTGGTTCTCACTACGAGATCAACGTCGGGGATCCTGGTCTCAAAAACAACTCTCAAGTGAGAGCGTTGAGATATTTTTGATCGATCTGGCCATTGTGTTGAGGTGCGTTTGAGGGCTCAGCCGCGACAATTCCATCGATGGTCGCAGTCGCAGACAGCCACCGGAGCGCCCAAGCGGGCGAGCGGAGTCCGAGGCGCGCCGGCGCACGACTGCTGCTGATCGAAGACGATCCAGGGCTCGCCCGCTTGATTCGTCGCAAATTGCGCGAGCACCAGTTCACACTCGAGCTGGTCACGTCCCTGAGAGACGCCACGCGCGCCTACGACCGGCAGCGCGCGGACCTCGTCATGATCGACCTGGACCTCGCCGACGGCTGCGGCTCGCAGGCAATCTCCTATTTCCGCTCCCGCGCGGCCGTGCCCATTATCGCGCTATCCTCGCGCCGCGCCGAGCGCGACACGGTCGCGGCGCTCGAGCGCGGCGCGGATGACTATCTCGCGAAGCCCATTGGTCTGGACGAGCTCGAGGCGCGCATCCGGGTGGCTTTGCGACACGTCGCACAGCCCGCCACCGGTGCGGAGCCAATCCTGCGTGTTGGCGGGATGGAGTTGGACCTCGCGCAGCGCAGCATTGCGCGCGACGGTCGGCCGGTGCATCTCACGCCGACCGAATACGAGCTGCTCAAGTTCTTCGTCACGCATCCTGACCGATTTCTTTCCGATCGGCAGTTGATCGACGCCGTGTGGGGGCCGTCCTGGGAGGGTGGCGAGCATATTCTGCACGTGTACGTCGCACGCCTGCGACGCAAGCTGGAGGACGACCTGGCGGCGCCAAAGTACCTCTTGACCGAGTCTGGCCTGGGCTATCGCTTCGCCACGGACGGAGCATGACCCGCGCCGATGGCCGACCCAGCCCCGAGGAGATGCTCGATCGCGTGCGCAGCGAAGCGGGCTCGGGTGCCCGCGGCCGCCATCGCGTCTATCTCGGCATCGCGCCAGGCGTTGGCAAGACCTATACGGCGCTCGAGGAGCTGTTGCGCCGCAAGCAAC
This sequence comes from Chloroflexota bacterium, assembly GCA_019242065.1. The sequence goes on along the minus strand of JAFAWJ010000954.1, from coordinate 1,308 downwards.
GCGGCACCGATGCCGTCATCGGCTTTATCGAGAACCACGGCCGGCCGAAAACCGCCGAGCTGGCGGCGTCGCTGGAGCAAGTCCCCCGCAAGCAGATCACCTACCGCGGCGTCGTGGTCGAAGAAATGGACACCGATGCCGTGATCGAGCGGCACCCTGCGGTAGCTCTGGTGGACGAACTGGCACATACCAACGCACCGGGCTCCCGACATGAGAAGCGCTGGCACGACGTCGAGGATCTGCTTGCGGCCGGCGTCACCGTGATCAGCACGGTAAACATCCAGCACCTGGAGAGCCTGGCGGACATCGTCGAAAACATCACAGGCGTCCACGTTCGCGAGCGGATACCCGACCAGGTCATCGACCACGCCGACGAAGTGGAGCTCATCGACATGGCGCCACATGCGCTACGCCAGCGGATGAGACACGGCAATGTCTATCCACCGGAGCGCGCCGAGCGAGCGTTGGATTCGTTCTTCCGCGAGGGAAACCTGATCGCGCTCCGCGACATGGCGCTACGCAAGATGGCGCAGGTGTGCGAACAGGATCTCGAAGACTACATGCACGAGCACCAGATTGACGCGTCGTGGTCCGCGGGCGAGCGGGTCATGGTCTGCGTCGACGCGGCGCCACAATCGCAGAATCTGATTCGTCGCGGCTGGCGGATGGCGAACCGGTACCGGTCGGAGCTGCTGGCGGTGTTCATCGAAACGCCGCGCTGGGCGTCGGCGGCACCGGAGCACAAGCGCGCACTGGAGGACAACCTGCGGTTCGCGGAGGACCTTGGCGCGGAGCCGATCCGCATCCAGGCCAGCGACGTGGCGGGCGCCCTGGTGCAGCTCGCCCACGAAAAGAATGTGGGCAGCATCATTATCGGCCACTCGCGACATGGTCGGCTGCACGAGGTGTTGCGCGGGTCGGTCGTCCAGAACCTGCTGCGCCTGTCTGGCGACGTCGACGTGCACGTGGTGGCCGACCGTGACGGACGCGAGCACTGAGCCGATGCGCTACGCACCGGGTGACTGCGTCCTGGATCACTACGAGATCCGCGCGTTGCTCGGGACGGGGGCGTCGGCCGAGGTGTATCGCGCCTCGGACACAGACATGGGTCGCGAAGTGGTGCTGAAAATACCCCACCTCACGACGGCCGGCGATCTCGTCGCCTTCAAACAGTACCGCCGTGAAATCGAGATTGCCGCCGGACTCGATCATCCGGGCCTGCAGCACGTGTTGTCCGATCCATCCGAGCCCGTCATGGTCCTGGAGTACGTCGAAGGGCAGTCGCTGTGGAGCTGCCTGCACCGGCGC
>JAFAWJ010000642.1 GCA_019242065.1 Chloroflexota bacterium | reverse complement strand
GAACGTCGACCCGGGCCACCTGGACGCCGCTGGCGGCAGGATAGGTGTCCTGGTTGGGTCAGACGGCCTGTTCATGGTCGATGCATCGTACCTACCAGTGACCGATAAGCTCATCGCGGCCATTCGCACCTTCAGCTCTGCTCCGTTCCGCTATCTGGTCAACACCCACTCGCATCCGGACCACACCGGTGGCAATCCCAACATCGTTGCGCAAGGAGCGACGCTGCTCGCGCGCGAGACGGTACGCGAGCAGCTCCTCCAGCCCCTTCCACCGGCGGCCGGCGACGCCGCATCACGAACAGATCCGTTGCGATTGCCAGGTGTGACCTTCGGACTGGGCGAACCGATTAATGTCCGCATGAACAACGAGATCATCCACATCATTCCCATTCCCGCCGCGCATACCAGTGGTGACGCGGTCGTTCACTTCGAAAACGCGAACGTGATAATGATTGGCGACTATTATCGCAATTACGGCTATCCGTTTGTCGATCCAACCAACGGCGGAATATTCTCCGGAGTGCTGCAGGCCCTCGACGTCACGATGCAGCTTGCCGGGCCGGATACGCAGCTGGTGCCCGGTCATGGGACGTTGATCCAGGCAGCGCAGCTTGCTCAATACCGCGACATGATCCTGGACATCCAGACAAGAGTCCAGCAGATGATCGCGGCTGGGAACAGCCAGCAAGAGGTACTCGCGGCCAGGCTCACCGCCCCGTACGATGCGCAGGTGCCAGGTGGCCAGGATCCGGCGCTGGGTATGACCAGCGCCGACCGGTTTGTCGGGACGCTGTATGCGGAGCTGAGCGGGAGCTAGCGCTCTCAGCAGGTCCTGAAAGGAAGTGTCCCGTATGTGTCTCGAGTTTCTCCATCAACACGGCGCCGGTCGCAGAGTGTTTCTGCGGCGCAGCGTCGCGGCAGCGGCCGCGCTGGCTGCCGGCCCGATCCTCTTCCACACTACCGCCGAGGCGCACAGTAGCGTGACGACCCAGAGTGGCGCAGCCAGTCCGGACGACCCGAGCAGCGCACCAGCGGACGCTCCGGATCAGACGGATACCCTGCAGGTGACGTCGCTCGGACATTCCGCGATCCGCATCGAGCACGACGGCTTCGCAATCGTGATCGATCCCGGTATTCTCAGCGCCCAGGGTGCGGCCGTCGGTGCTGACGCGTTGCTGATCACGCACGAGCATCCGGACCACTACGATCCAGGCCGGATCCAGGCCGCCGTCGCCGCGCGGCCCGGCCTGCCGATCTGGACCAACACATCGGTGGCCTCGCTGCTGGATGGATCGGGCGCCGACGTGCATATCATCGGCGATGGCGACGCCTTCGACGTGGGCGGCGTGTCTGTCCAGTGTTATGGCGAGTGGCACGCCCCGCTCCATCCGGAGATTCCGGTGGTGCGAAATACTGGCTTTCTGGTCGGCGGCCGCATTTTCCATCCTGGAGATGCACTCACCGATCCGAAGATGCCGGTCGATCTTTTGCTGGTGCCAGTCCAGGAGTTTTTCGCCCGCGCGGATGAGCTGGTGTCGTACATTCGGCAACTGAGGCCGTCGCAGGTTTCGCCGGTGCACGATGCGACGCTGAATAATCTTGGCCAACTGGTGATCGACCACTTCCTGGCCGAGCAGCCAACACCGGGCGCGGCGGCGGGAACCGGAGTGGCGTACGCACGACTGGGCGCTGGCACGCCAGTGTCCATGTAGCGCCTCGTCCGCAGAAAGGCGCAGCCCGTTCAGCGCCCGACGTGGCGGGCTGAACTGGCTGCGCGTCACTGAATGTTCGCGGGTTGGTTAGCGAGCCGCGTAGTGGGCCGCTACCTGGCTGGCCGACAGCGACGTGGCGTAGATCGCCACGTCGTCGATGGATCCGTTGAAGTAGGCATCCGAAGCGCCGCCGTCGCGCCCGATGGCTACCAGGTCTGGCTGGTAGTGAATCGCCCCCGCGGGCTGGCAACTGCCTGCCGACTGCCCGTCGACGTACAGACACACCTGGTGCCCGTCGTACGTGCCAACCAGGTGGTGCCACTGTCCGTCGGCTACCGACTTGGCACCATGCAGCCCGTAGACTGTGGCCTGCTGGTCGTTGATCTCGAACGCCGGTTGACCCTGGCCATTGAGGTAGAGGCTGTACCCGTACAACCGCTTGCGGACGACCATGTTATAGGCCGACGGCGCCGAGCTAGTGTCGACCCATGCTTCGACCGAGACAGCACCTGGCTGCAGTTGGGATGGGTCGTTCAACGAGACATAGCCGCTGTGACCGTCGAAGGCGAACGCCGTCGCGCCGTCGTGCGTGGAGCCGGCCTTGCCCGCCGTCACGCCGCCCATGGTCTGACCGCCGAAGCCATGGCCACTGCTGTCCGCCACTGTGCCTGTGCTGGACTCGTTCAGGCGCCAGAAGCCGGCCGGTGCGTCGCCGAGCACAGTCTGGGCATATGTCGGCGTGGGTGTGTTCGAGC
>JAFAWJ010000489.1 GCA_019242065.1 Chloroflexota bacterium | reverse complement strand
CTGAATCCAGTCGCGCTCTTTTAGGGTTGTTTTGGTTGGAGACCGCGCATGCGCGGTCTCCAACCAAAACAACCCTAAAAGAGCGCGACTGGATTCAGTGGTGACCCTGTCCCACCAGCCACGACGAGCGGCAGGGCCATCAGCATGAACTCGTAGCGGCCTTCTTCGGCACACGCGGTGGCGAGCGGCTCAAGCAGGGCATTGTCAATCAGGCCCACGCCGTAGGCGAAGATCACGCCGTGCATCGACCACGGAATGTCATAGCCGTTGGGCATGAAATCCATCATGTCCCACACCAGCAGCGCCACGTCGTGGTCGCGCACAAACGGCAGACATGAGGCGTGCAGCCCTGGCCGCGAGCTGCCGGTGCCCCACACCGGATTGTCCCGGTTCCATGCCTCGCGTCCGCCGTACACCAGCAGCGCGTCGCCCGGCTCCAGGGTCACACCCTCCGCCGCGGCAGCTTCCTCCAGCTCCCACCCGTGAATTGGTCGCTCCAGCGTGACGAACGGCTCACCTCGCAAGCGGGGCACGTCCAGCAGCACACCACGGGTAATGATCCCGTTCGACCAGTTCGTCACCGCCCCGAAGTGCGCCCCGTCGAAGCCAATCTCGCGGCCAGGGTCGCGCCCCTGCCACATGCCGTCCTGGTTCCAGACGTGGCACAGCGCGTCCAGGTGGGTTGTGGCCTGGCCGTGGTACGAGACCCCGTAGTAATCCAGCGCCGCGCCACCTGAGCCGCGGTCCATCCTGGTCATGAAGTGCTGCGCCGGCGTCGGATTGTTGGCCGCCGGCGTCTTGGGCAGCTCACGACTGAGCGAGACCGCCCGCCCGCTGCGCACGAGCCCCGCCGCCCGCTGGCGCTTTTCAGGCGTGATCAGATTGACGGCGCCCACCTGGTCGTCCGTGCCCCAGCGCCCCCAGTTGCGACGATCGCGCAGGTAACTTTCAACCTCGGCTTTGCTCGGCAAGGGATGTTCTGCCATCGGCATCCAGCGTATATCGCGCTCGCCAGCCTGTACGCTGTCACCGTGAGTTGGATTGGTCGCCCGCTGCGACGGTTTGAGGACCAGCGACTGGTCACCGGCGCGGGACAGTACGTTGAGGATGTGCGCCTGGCGGACCTGCTGCACGTGGCGGTGCTGCGCAGTCCATATCCGCATGCGCGACTGGTAGCCATTGAGGTCGCCCAGGCGAGGCGTGCCCCCGGCGTCGTCGACGTGCTGATCGGCAAGGACGTCGAAACGCTCGGCCACGTCGACGTCGCGCCGTTCGTCCCCAACGTCAAGCAAGTCCACCATCCACTGCTGGTCGTCGACGAAGCGCGCTACACGGGCGAGCCGGTGGCGGCCGTGCTGGCCGACGACCCGATGCGCGCCCGCGACGCGCTGGACCTCATCGAGGCGGACTGGGAGCCGCTGCCGGTCGCCTCCGGTGTGGAGGAAGCCGAGGCGGAGGGTGCGCCGCTGGTCCACCCGGAGCTCGGCACCAACGTCGCCTACGAGGTGACCTACGGCTCGTCCGAAGAGGAAATCGAGGCGGCATTCGCGGCGGCCGATCATCTGGTCAAGCTGCGCGTCGAAAGCCCGCGTATCAATCCAGTGACGATGGAGCCGCGGGTCATCGCCGTCGAGTACCTGCCCGACCAGGACCGTTTCCTGGTCCACGTCTCCCACCAGCAGACCTTCGCCGCGCAGGGCAATGCCCGCACAGGCCTGGGCCTGCCGCCAGAAGACTTCGACGTGCTGGCCCAGGACGTGGGCGGCGGCTTCGGCGCCAAGGGCACGCCGTACCGCGAAGAGCTGCTGGCCATGTACTTCGCTCACAAGCACAAGCGCTCCGTGCGCTGGTCGGCGACGCGCTCCGAGGACTTTCTGACGATGATGGCCGGCCGCGACCAGGTAGCCTTCGTCGAGGCAGCGTTTTCACGTGATGGCACGCTCCAGGCGATGCGCTCGCGCAACCTGGGCAACCTCGGCGCCTACGTGTACGGCGTCACGCCGATGATTCCCACCGGCAGCCCGCGCATGATGACCGGCGCGTACGACGTCAAGGTCGCTCGTGGCACGGCGGTCGGATTGTTCACCCATCGAGCGCCGACCGGTCCGTACCGCGGCGCGGGTCGGCCGGAGGCCGCGCTGCTGGCCGAACGCGTCATGGACACCGCCGCGCGCGAACTGGGCATGGATCCCCTCGAAATCCGCCGCCGCAACTTCATCCCTCCGGACGCCTTCCCGTACACCACGCCCATCGGCAACGAGTACGACTCGGGCGACTACGCCATGACGCTCGAGCATGCCCTGGAGCTCGCCGGTTTTTCGGAGCTGCTCGACAGGCGCCGTCAGGCGCGCGCCGAAGGCCGCGTCTACGGGCTCGGCGTGTGTACGTTCGTCGAACCAGCCGGCGGCGCCGGATTCGAAAGCGGCCGCGTTCGCGTCGAGCCGGATGGCTCGATCGTCCTGGAATCGGGCGCGCTCTCGCACGGTCAGGGACACCACACGTCGTTTGCGCAGGTCGTGGCCGACGTTTTTCACGTCGCACCCAACCAGGTCACCATCGTCCAGGGTGACAGTCGACGTGTTCCGGTCGGGGTCGGCACCTTCGGCAGCCGCAGCATGACGCACGGTGGCGGCGCGGCCAAAATCGCGGCCACCCGCGTCGTGGAACGCATGAAGCAGGTCGCCGGGCACCTGCTCGAAGTGGAATCCGACGAAGTCGATTTCGACGGATCCATGTTCTTCCCGACTGGCGTCCCCGGCCGTGGCATCGCGTTCGAGGAGGTGGTCGCTGCCGCTTACGACCCGGCGCGTTTGCCAGACGGCATGTCGCCCGGCCTCAGCGAAGACGAGCGCTATTCGCCCGCCACCACCTATCCCTACGGGACCCATCTCGCGGCCGTGTCCATCGACCGTGATACCGGGCAACTGACGGTCGAGAAGTTCGTCGCCGTCGACGACGCTGGCGTCATCGTCAATCCACTCCTGGCCACCGCTCAGATCGTCGGCGGTATTACCCAGGGCTTCGGGCAAGCAATCTTCGAGCAGATGGTCTACGACGAACACGGGACACTGCTCACCGGCGCGTTCGGCGACTATGCCGTGCCGCGTGCCAGCGATCTGCCCACGTTCATCGTCGGCGAAACCTGCACGCCGGCGCCGTTCAACACGCTCGGAACCAAAGGCCTCGGCGAAAGTGGCACCGTGGGCGCGCCGCCGGCGCTGGCCAACGCGGTCATCGACGCCCTGGACGGTGCGGGCGTGACCGTCGAGCAGATCGACTTCCCGCTGACGTCGGAAAAGCTCTGGGTCGCGCTGCGGTCGATGTAGGATCAGGTCTTTATTCCTCTGGGGGAACCTGATGACGGTCGTCGACAACATCAATTTGCTGGATCTCGATATCTTCGAGCGAGGCCAGGCGCACCAGGTGCTCAAAACCCTGCGCCATCAGGCGCCCGTGTACTGGAACGAAGGTGACGACGAGCTCCGGGGCTTCTGGAACATCCTCAAGTACGAGGACGTGCGCTTCGTGTCGTCGCACCCAGAACTGTTCAGCTCGGCCAAAGGCATCACCGGCCCCGGCCTGCGCAACCCCGAGAACAACCCGAACGCCATCTCGCAGCCGGGCGGCGTCAGCATCATCACCATGGATCCGCCACGGCACGTCAAAATGCGGCGGCTGGTCAATCGCGGCTTCACGCCGCGGGCGGTGAATCAGATGGAGCCGACGATTCGCGAGATCACCGTCCGCATTCTGGACCGACTGGCCGGTCGCACCGAGTGTGATTTTGTGCTCGACGTGGCCAGCCAGCTACCCCTGGCGGTCATCTGTGGACTGATGGGCATCCCCGAAGAGCACTGGCAGCTCATGTTTCAGTTGACCAACATGACCCTGGGCGCCGCCGACCCGGAGTACCAGGCCCAGGTGGTCGGCGAGGACGAGCGCGGGACGATGGCCGCCCGGACGCGCACTGCCCTCGCCGGTCGGATTCAGATGATGGACTTCTTTCGGGGACTGCTGGAGGAGCGCCGCAAAACGCTCGGCGACGACCTGGTCAGCGTGCTACTCGAGTCGGAAGTGGATGGCGAGCGTCTCGACGAAACCGACATCCTCGCCTTCTGCTTCCTGCTCGTGCTGGCGGGGAACGAGACGACGCGGAATGCGATTTCGGGCGGACTCTGGGTCCTGTGCGAGCACCCCGCCGAGCGAGCGCGCCTGCAGGCAGACATGAGTCTGCTCGATAGCGCGGTTGAGGAGATGCTGCGCTGGACCTCGCCGCTCCACCACATGGCGCGCCGCGCGACGGCCGAAGTCGAGCTCCGCGGACAGACGATGCGACCCGGCGACTCGGTGCTGATGTGGTACCCGTCGGCGAATCGCGACGAGGACATCTTCGACGAGCCGTATCGGTTTGACATTACGCGGTCGCCGAACGATCACCTGGCCTTCGGTTATCACGAGCATTTTTGTCTGGGTGCGGGCTTCGCCAAAAAAGAGATCCGGGTGATGTTCGAGGAGTTGTTCGCGCGTTACCCGGGCATCGAGCTGAACGGTACACCCGAACGGCTACGCTCCAACTTCATCAACGGGATCAAGCGCATGCCCGTTCGCCTGCAGTAATTCAAAAGTCCGTTACGAACGAACGACCACCGGCACGCTGAAGACCTGCTGCTGGCCGGAAGCCGACGATCCCACGTGCACGTACAGCGTGTGACCGTCGACCGGCGCCGTGACCAGGATCTTGACCGGGTCGCTCGACGTGGTTTCGGACGGCACCAGCGCCGAACCGACCAGCCGGCCGCCCAGGTCACGGTCTGGCTCCAGATAGACGTCGACGTAGTCCGCGCCTTGCGCGAGCACCTGTACCACGAAACTGCGGCTCACCTGGTCATTCGGCTGCGGCGACTCCACTTCGGCGCGCAAGGTTGGCACCAGCGGTATGGCCGTCGGGGTTGGCACTGGCGCGGCGATCACCACCGGTGGCGCAATCGGACCCAGACTGGGAACGACCACACTCAGGTTGCTTAGCCACGTGCCATGATCGTGCGTGCGAGCCGCCAGCGTCAGTGTGTTCGGTCCGGGTGCAAACCCCGCCAACGGGAGGCTGATCGAAAAACCGGGCTGTGCCCAATCGGGATTGGCCACAATCGTCGCCGGATCCGAGCGTGTCATCCCGAGCTGCGCCCCGGCCAACCACGGAGCGCTGGTCGGATCACTCCCGGCGTACACGTCGAGGCCGTCGATGCCAGTCGAACCGCTGGCATCCGGATCGACCAGCCAGCCACTGAAGCTCAGCGTGCTCGCGCCCATGTCGCCGCCAGACAGCGGATCAACCTGGCCGCGAACCGGATCTGGATTGGTGTTGCCAGCACCCGCGGTCCACGTGCTGGTCGCGGCGACGCGGACGAAGCGCGACCCCCGCAGCACCTGTTCCAGCTGGCAGCGCACACCGGGGACCGGGTCCGGGCGCGGATCGTAACAGGAGCCACCCCCCTGCTGGTTCGAGCCGTATGACGTCAGACCCCGGCGCGTATCCACAAACGTGCGATCCAGCAGACGCGGACTCTCGGCGTTCCACACGCCCCAACCGACCACTTGCGGAAAGCTGCGGACGAACGCGATCTGGCGCTCCTCCTGCTGGAGTCGGTCGGCCTCGTCGTCGGCCGTGTACACGCCCGGCAGCGCACGTGAGGTGCCCAGCTCCTCGACAAGCACCGGCAACTGGCGGCCCGTGTCGCACGGCTGGGAGACGATATTGTCGAGATCCCAATCGATCGGCATGTCGCCCGGCCGCTGGCGGCTCACCCAGTCGTACGCGTGGAGGGTGTAGGCGTCCACGGGCGCCTGACAGTACAGCCAGCGGGCGATCTGCGAATTCGGTTGACCCGGCTCGACGTGATTGGCACCCATGGTGCCCGGGAAGATCGGCGTCACCGGATCAAGCTGGCGTACGTAGGCCGCGTCTTGCGAGATGAAGGGAATCAGCGCTTCGGGCTGCCGCGGGGTGTGCAGCTCGTTGCCAAGCTCCCAGGCATAGATCACGTCCTGGTCGTTGTTGCTCTCGACGGTGGAGATCAGGTCGTGCACGAAGCCGTAATAGGCGTTGCGCCAGTTGGTCGTATAGAACGGCAGCAGCAACTGGATGTAGTTGTCCATCCAGCCGATGCTGTCCGGCGACTCGCCGGGGACGGCCGCGTGGTTATTGACCAGCGCCACGATCAGGCGCAGATGGGCCGCCCGCAACATCGGCGCGATCTCGGCAATGCGCGACCCTACCCGCGTCCCGTCCCATTTGTGGGTGCCACTGCTGTCGGTGGCAAAGACGCGCACGATGCCGCCACCCAGCCAGCGCGCGTAGTTCAGGTCCTCGCCGATGTCGCTGGTCTGCGGATGAAACAGCATGCCGTGCATGTTGAGCACCAGGAAACCGCCGTTGAGCGGGTCGGTGGCCGAGACGCGCGAGGTCGGCGCGGGCGTCCTGGTCGTATCGGTGGTACCGGTCGTGGGATCGGCCAGTGCCAGGGGGGCCAGCAGCACCAGCCCAGCCGCCGCCACGGCGAAAACCACGAGAAGACGCGACATTGACCATCGCAGGGTACCTGGCCTGTACCCGCGTTGGTGTGGCTCGATCGTGTTCAATACCTGCAGATCTCATGGCCAGCATACCCAAGGTCCTGCAAGAGCACATCAATAGCGCGTTCCCGAGCAACACGTGTCTGATTGGCAGCGTTCTGCCTGATGGCTTCGCCCAGATCACCCCGCGCGGCAGCACGATGGTATTCGACGACGAGCATTTCGCCACCTGGGAACGCGGACGTGGCAGTACCTCAGGCAGCATGACCGACGGTTCCAAAGTCACCGTGTTCTTCCGCAAGCCCGAACTGCGGCAGTCAGGCGTGCTGCCGCGAGGCGGCATCGCCCGCTTCTACGGGACGGCAAAAATTTACCGATCGGGCCCGATCTACGACGAGATCTGGGAGCGGCTGATCCAGCCCGAGAAAAATAACGATCCCGACAAAAAAGGCTACGGCGTGCTCATCGAGGTTGAACGCGCAGAGGATCTCGCCGGAGCTCCCCTGGAAATCTGAGAATTCGTCCGGGTCCGCTCGTACGATAGTCAAGTGACCGACCACGTCCTGCGCTTTGCCCTGAACGGCGGCGCGCGCGAAGTCTCCGTCCGCGCCAATCGCCGCCTGATCGACCTGCTGCGCGACGACCTGGGTCTGACCGGTACCAAAGAGGGCTGCAGCGTCGGCGTATGCGGCGCCTGCAGCGTCCTGGTCGACGGCGAGGTCATGAGCGCCTGCTTGTTACCGGCCGTGTTCGTCGACGGCGCCAGCATCATCACCATCGAAGGCCTGGCGCCGGACGACGAACACCTGACCTCGCTACAGGACGCCTTTATCCGCCACGGTGGCTTCCAGTGCGGTATCTGCACACCGGGCCAGATCATCGCCGCCACGGCACTGCTCCAGGAAACCCCACACCCCACCACCGACGAGATCAAACACTGGATGATGGGCAACCTGTGCCGTTGCACCGGCTATTACAAGATCGTCGAAAGTATCCAGGCCGCGGCCGAGGCCGGCCCGCGAGCGGTGCCGCGCGAGGCGGTGGGTCTCCGCTGATGCAGGTCATGGATCCCCCGGCACTCTTACGCGAACCCGAGTACCGCGTCGAAGGTCCGCTCAAAGTGACCGGTGCCGCCCAGTACACGGCCGACCTCAGCCTGCCAGGTATGTTGTGGCTCGCCTATACGCGCAGCGATCGGCCGCACGCGCGCATCGTATCCGTCGACACGTCAGCCGCCCGCGAGATGCCTGGTGTGCACGCCGTGCTCACCGGGGCGGACATCGGCGACGTGTGCCTGGGTCGGCGGCTGCTGGACTGGCCGGCCCTCGCGCGTGACCGCGTGCGCATCGTGGGCGACCGCGTCGCCGCGGTGGCCGCCGAGTCTCGCGAGATCGCCGAGGAAGCCGCCGCGCGCGTACAGGTCGAGTACGAGGACCTGCCGCTGGTTACCCTCGACAACGCACTCGACGCCGACGCACCCGTCCTGCACCCGGACATCGACGCGTACAAAGTACTCTCGGGCGGGAAACGGCCGCGCACCTCGCATCCGAACATGCACGGCTATTCGATCGTCGAGAAATCAGAAACCGGCGAGACGCTCGAAGCGGCCTTTCAACGCGCCGACCACGTGTTCGAGCACACGTTTGCCACCGCTCGCGAATTTCAGGGTTTTCTCGAGCCGCGCGCGTGCATCGTGTGGATCGACGACGAGGATCGCGTCCGCGTCATCAACACCAACAAATCGCCGGCCGCCGTCCGTCAGCAGCTCGCCACCGCGCTCGATCTACCGGAGTCCCAGATCGTGATCGACACCACCTTCATCGGTGGCGACTTCGGCGGCAAGGGCCTGTCGATCGACGAGTTCACGTGCTACTTTCTGGCGCGCGCCACCGGCCGACCCATCAAAGCGGTGATGGCGTATGTCGACGAGCTGCAGGCCAGTAACTCGCGGCATTCGGCCATCATGCGACTGCGGACGGCCGTCAGTCGCGACGGGAAATTCCTGGCGCACGAGTCTGAAGCGATCATCGACGGCGGTGCGTACGCGGCCGGCAAGGTCAGTCCCGCACTGGTGGTACCGGCACACAACACGCTGACCGCTTACCACGTACCGGTGACGCGCCTCGAAGCCAAAGCGGTGTACACCAACAGCATTCCGGGCGGCTCGATGCGCGCACCTGGCGATCCGCAGTCGATGTTCGCCAGTGAATCCCACGTCGACATGATTGCCCAGGCACTCGGTATCGACCCGATCGAATTGCGCCGCCGCAACGCCTTGCGGGACGGCGAGCCGAGCGTGACCGGCGAGCGGGTGCATCGGGCGCGGGCGGTCGAGGTGCTGGATGCGCTCGAACGCGAATCCAGCTGGCACACACCGTTGCCGGAGGGCCACGGTCGTGGCGTGTCGCTGGGCGTGCGGCACATCGGCGCCGGAGCCACGGCGGTCGTCATGCGCCTGCTCGAAGGTGGCGAAGTGGAGGTCATCACCGGCGTCGCGGATCAGGGCGGTGGGGCATACACGGTGTTGCGACGCGTCGCGGCGGCGGTGCTGTCGGTGGATCCGCGGCGGGTGATGATTCGGCACGCGGATACCTCCGGGCCGGCGCCGGACCCGGGCGTGGGCGGCCAGCGCACCACCCACATCCTCGGTCGCGCCGCACAGGCCGGCGCCACCGAGATGAAATCCCGCTTGGAGGAGCTCGCCGCCGAAGCCATGGGCTGGCCCGCCGGCGAGGTCCGTCTGGAGGACGATCGCTTCGTGGTCGGCGATCTCGTCGCACCTTTTGACGAGGTCGCCGCTCAGATCGCCAAGGGTCCACCAGTCGAGGTCCGCGGCGACTACGACGGCACCCACAAGGCCGGCGAACCCGGCGAGTTCGAGTTCGCGGGCTACGTCGTGCAGACGGCGGTCGACCGCGAAACCGGCAGCGTCGCCATCGACAACGTGCTCCTGGTGGCCGACGTCGGCACCATCATCAACCCCGTCGCACACCAGGGACAGCTTGACGGCGGTTTGATGTTCGGCATCGGCGCCGCGCTCATGGAAGACTTGAGTGTCGAAGAGGGTCGCATCACCACACCCTCGCTGGGCGACTACAAGCTGCCGTGTCAGATGGATACGCCACCGTTCAGGACCGTGCTCATCCACGATCCGACCGACGGACCCGGTCCGCTGGGCGGCAAGGCCGCCGGTGAGCTGACCAACACGAGCGTCGCGCCAGCGGTTGCCAACGCCGTGGCCGCGGCGTGCTGCGCGCGCGTCACGCTGATTCCTATGACGGCGGAGCGCATTCTGGAAACCCTCCACGGAGGTGGACAATGAAAGCAGTCGCGTTCTCACGATTCGGCGGACCGGATGTCCTCGAGGTCGCGGATCTGCCGGTACCGGAGCCCGGCGCCGGCGAGGTGCGCGTCCACGTCGCCGCCGCGACGGTCAATCCCACGGATATCGGCATGCGGTCTGGTGGTCGGGCGGCCGAGCTACAGAAGCTGCCCGCGCCGTACGTGGCAGGCATGGAACTGGCCGGCACCGTCGACGCCGCGGGCGCTGGCAGTCGCTGGCAGGTCGGCGAGCGGGTGCTGGGTATTTCGGTACCAACGCGCACCGGGCGCGGCGCGCAAGCCGAGTACGCGGTCGTCCCGTCGGACTCGCTGGCACGCGTCCCCGAGGGCGTGAGTCTGGAACAGGCCGCGACCTTGCCCATGAACGGGCTGACCACGCGGCGGGCGCTGGACCTGCTCGGGCTGTCCCGAGGCCAGACGCTGCTGGTCACCGGCGCGGCCGGCGCGGTCGGCGGCTACGGCGTCCAGTTGGGCGCCGCCGAAGGCCTACGCGTGATCGGCGTGTCTGCCGCGGGCGACGAGGCGCTGGTGCGCGGACTGGGGGCGCAGGACTTCGTCGCTCGCGACGCGGACTTGGCCGCGGCCGTGCATCGCATCGCGCCCCAGGGCGTGGATGCCGTGCTGGACGCGGCGGTCATCGGTCGGCCGTTGCTGGCGTGCGTCCGCGATGGCGGCCAGATCGCCTGCGTGCGCGCGTTTGACGGCGAGCCCGAGCGTGGCATTCGCGTCCACCAGGTGCGCGTCAGCGACTACGCCCAGAATCAGGCGGCGCTGCAGGGACTGGCGGACCTGGTGGCCACGGGCAAGCTCACGCTGCGCGTGGCCGAGACATTTCCGCCGTCGTCGGCGGGAGTCGCCCAACAGAAGCTCCAGGCCGGCGGGGTGCGCGGCCGACTGGTGATCGTCTTCTAAGGCATGTTCAAGGCGATCGAAGTCGTTGGTGGACGGCGGACGGGACGTGAGTTTCAGTTCGACGCCGCAACGCGCCAGGCGGCTGTTGCGGCGCTCCTGGCCGAACTGCAGGTGTCCGAGTCTGCCGCCGTGGTCGACGCCACGCGCACGCTGGTGCTGGTCGGCGACGCGCGCTGGTCGATCGTCGCCATCCAGAATCCGACGGTGGTGAGCGAAAGCAGTTCGCTACGGCGTGGCGGCGCCAAACACAAACAAGTGCGGTGATTTCTAATTTGGTGGGAGTCCGCGCATACGCGGACTCCGCAGGGTGGCGCATGCGCCACCCTGACCAGCGGCACATGTGCCGCTGGTGTCCTACGGACGGGTCAGGGGGCTGCCGCCCCCCGCCGCCGTTCGCTTCGCTCACTCCCGCGGCGACCCCCCCGTACGTGCTAGCCGCGAGTGGCGGCTCGGGCACGGTCGAGCA
>JAFAWJ010000467.1 GCA_019242065.1 Chloroflexota bacterium | reverse complement strand
CAGCCTTCGAGCGGCCGCGATTGCCCGTAGTTGCCCGTCCGCGCTCCGCGCATGGTCAAGGGCTGCCGATTGCGGACCGCGAGGCTCACGAGGTCGCGCAATTCGTAGATGCTGCCAGGTCGGACCACCGTGTCCGCGGTTTTGTCGGAGAGCGCATCCGGCAACAGGGGCGAGTACCCGAGACAGGATGTTGTGATCACACGATCCCGAAGATACGGACAGCGCCGCCAGCCAGGCACCCTCTGGCGACCAGGCGCGGCACGGGGCTGCTACGCTAGCGCCTCGGTACAGCCGTTTGCCATTTCCCAGGAGGTCCCTTCGTGAGCAGTTCGCGTCACCTGGTTCGGCTCGTCGCGATCATTGCGGTGGCCCTGCTCGCCACCAGCGCGCCAGCCACCGGAAGCGCACTGGCCCAGACAGTTGATCTGTCTCACGCCGACGCGGCCGCGCAGGGCCGTGACCCCGCATCACGGCCTCCGGTCCAGCTCCCCACGCAGCCTGGAGCGACGACCGGAGCATCGACGCCGGGCGCGCCGGGAACACCAGTGGACCCGACGCGTGCCGCGGCGATCACGACCATCGTGCAAGACGCCATGGCGACCGATCACCTGCGCGCGGTCATCGTCAAGGTCACCGAAGGGGATCAACTCCTCGCCGACCAGGCCTTCGGCGAGTCAATAATTGGCGAGCCGGCAACCACCGACATGCACTTCCGCAACGGCGCGGTCGCCTTCGAGTACCTTGCCACGCTGTTGCTGCAGTACGTGGACGAGGGCCGCGTCTCGCTCGACGACACGATCGACCACTGGGAGCCGATGTTGCCGGAAGCCAACCAGGTCACGCTGAAGATGCTCGCCAACCAGACCTCCGGCTACCCGGACTTCGAGACCGATCCAGACTGGACGGCAGCTTTCAACGCCGACCCCTCCCACATTTTCACCTTCGACGAACGAATCAAGTACGCGTTCTCCCGACCCGTGCAGTTTGCGCCGGGCACGAATTGGAGCTATTCCCACACCAACTTCATGATTCTGGGCTCGATCCTCGCCCAAATCGGCGAGCAGCCGCTGGACGTGCTCCTGCAGGAGCGGGTACTCGGTCCGATGGGCCTGACCAGCACCGTGGCCAGCCGGACGTCGGAGATCCCCGAGCCGGTGCTGCATACCTTCAGCTCGGAGCGCCGCGCCGCGCTGGGCATCCCGCCCACCGACGCCTTCTATGAGGAAGCCACGTTCTGGAACACCCAGTGGGGCACGCCGGCCGGGGCGAACCAGACGACGACCATCGACGATATGCTCACGACCGCGATCCAGGTCGGCAGAGGCACGCTGCTGTCTCCGTCCAGCTACGAAGCCATGACCGGCCCGAACCTGCTCGGCTTCGGCCACTCCCAGGACAATTGCAAACCCAGCTGTTTCACGCAAGTCCCTATCTACAACTATGGCCTCGGCGTGGTGCGCTCCGGTTCGTGGCTGCTGCAGAACCCGCTGCTCAGTGGCCAGGGTGCGATCGCGGCGTACCTCCCCTCGCAGCAGATCGCTATTGCCGCCGTGGTGACCTTCATGCCGGAGGCGTTCGACGCGCAGGGGAATTACACGAATGCCGGCAACGCGCTTTTCCGATCCATAGCGGCCTACCTGGCACCCGAGGACGCACCCCCGACCCCGAACGGGTGACGGCACGTGGAGTGCCGCCACCCCCAGGAGATCGCGTTGGTTTAGCCGCCGGACGGTACCTGGACTGGGGGCGACATGGGCTGCGCGCCGGCACCGGCGGTCGCGGCCGGGTCGCCGCCGGGCACCGGAATGCCATACACAGCGGAAATGATCACCTTGCCCAACACGACGGCTGCGTTCTGACCGTCAACCGGCGATGCCGCGAGATTCGTGCCAATAATGATGGTGGTGTCGTTCGCTGGGTCGTAGGCCATAAACGACGAGTAACCCGGGATTTGCCCGTCGTGGCCATAGATGTTGGGCGCGAATTCGACGAGCCCGAGGCCGTAACCTGCGCCGTTCTGCCCCGGAACGATCGGCTGGATGCTGTCGAGGCGCAGTTGCTGGGTTTGCGGGTCGAGCAGGCCGCCACCCACCATGGCCTTGACATACGTCGCCAGGTCGTCAACCGTGGAGATGGCGCCGCCGGCCGTCCACGCCCACGACGGATTCGCATTCGTCATGTTGATCGGCTTCAGCGTTCCATTCAACGCGGCGGGCAGCTGGGGCGCCGGGACTGCGTACGAATCGATCGTCTCGACGTTCGTACCGAACTGGTATCCCTGCGGATGCGGTTGGGGAATGGATGCATCGGTACTCGACGGAAGTGAGGTCTGCCTCAGACCGAGGGGCTCGAAGATCCGCGTGGCAAATGCTTCGCCGACGGACATCCCCGTAAGCTGCTCGATGACCTGGCCCAGCAGGATGATGTTGGTGTTGGAGTAATCGTATTTTTCGCCAGGCGCAAAATTGGCCGGGTGGGCAAACGCGATAGCCAGCAACTCGTCGGGGGTCCACGCTTTTTGCGGATCGGTGTCCAGCGTCGTGTTGAAACCTTCGTCGAACGAGTAGCTGTACAGTCCGCTCCGCATCTCAGACAACTCGGCGATGGTGATGTTCTGACCGTTGGGCACGTCGGGCCGGTACTTGCTGATCGGATCGTCGAGACTGAGCTTGCCCTCCTCAACCAGTTGGAGGATCACCGTCGACGTCATCGTCTTGGTGTTGCTGCCGATGCGGAAATGATCGTCGATCGACATGGGTTGTGTGGTGCCGATCTCCGCGGTACCGAAGGTGGCCTGCCAATCTCCCTGATCAGGTGAACGGACGAGCACGATTACGCCGGGTATTGCGTTCGCCTTCATGACCGCGGGGATCTGCGTTTCCAGGGTCATCGCGTACGTGGGCGGCGTCTGTGCCTGTGATGCCGCCGGATATGCAGCAATCATGATCATCGGTATCGTCGCGAGGATCGTGATGGCGGCTCTTATTCTGCTCGTTTTCCGTTGCATGCTGCTCCTCAAACCCGGTACGGGTGGGGCTAGGCTAGCGGATGCGCGTGACTCTTTGTCGGCTTCGCGAGGTCTCGGGCGAGCACGGCTTTTTACAGCCGGCATCGGCGTCACGAGTCTGGCTAGAATGGGCCAATCGACCCAACGCCTCTCAGTACGGACAAACGGGGCGGGTGCACGCCTCCCTGTGCGGGTACCAGCGCACGGTCGGCCCGACCAATCAGGCCAGGCCGCCCGGCAGCGGCGTAGCGCGTTGGGCGGCGGAGTATCTGGGCACCGCACTGCCGGATCCCCGCGGATCACCACCGGCGACGTGATCGTCCAGAGGGGACTCTAGCCATGGACTCCACCGACCTTCCGCGCATCTCGCGGCGGCGCATGCTCGTGCTCACGACCGTCGGCGCCGCCACGGGTCTGCTTGCCGCGGCGCACGCCGCGCAGGCCGAAACACCCACGCCCGCCGCGCTTCAGCCGGCCGAGGCGACGCTCGCAATCCCGACATTACCCGCGCCCAGCCTGGTACCGCTGGCCACCCCCAGCGCGGTCGTCACGCTCACACCCGCGGCCCTGGCCACCGCTAGTGCAACCACGCCTGCCGCGGTGGGGGGGCCGGCGGTCGCGGGCATCGATGCGTCCAAGCTGATCCTGCCCCAGCAATACCCGACCTGGAGCAATGCCACCGGTTGGAACCAACCCCAGCAGTACAAGACCATCCAGCTGGCGGACATCGACGGGGATCATCAGGCGGAGCTGATCGGGCGCAGCGCCGACGGTATCCAGGTCTGTCACTGGAACACCACTACGCATCTGTGGGACGCGACGGGCGTGACCGGTCCGATGAGTGACAAGGACGGCTGGAATGAGGAGTCGCACTATCTGACGATCCAGCTCGCCGATATCGACGGCGACAACCAGGCGGAGCTCATCGGGCGCGGAGTCAACGGCATCCAGGTGTACCACTGGAATGGTGGCAGCAAGAACTGGGACGCACTCAGCCTGGATGGTCCCATGACCGACGACCTTGGCTGGGCGAAACCGGAGTACTACAACACCATCCAGCTGGCCGACCTCGACGAGGATGGCCAGCTGGAGCTGATCGGGCGTGGCGTCAATGGCATCCAGGTGTTCCACTGGGACACATCCGCGCACAGCTGGGACATCCTCAGCCATGACGGTCCGATGACCGACGACGACGGCTTCAATGTGCCGAAGTGCTACTCGACGATTCGGCTGGCGGATATCGACGGCGACGGGAAGCCCGAGCTCGTCGGACGTGCGCCAGATGGCCTCCAACTCTATCGCTGGATTGCGGGGACCAAGAGCTGGGACCAGCTTCCCTTTGGCACGGGGTTCTGGTCCGATGCCGAGGGCTGGGATACAGCCGACCAATATTCGACGATCCAGCTCGTCAATATTCCCACCGGCGTTCAATACGAGATCGTGGGGCGTTCCAGCGGCGGGCTCGAGTTGTGGGTCTATCTTGGGATGGAGTCTCTGCTGTATTACCAGGACGGATTGACGCTCGGCGACTTCAAAAACGCGAACGGCTATGACCAGCCTCAGAAGTTCAGCACGCTGCAGTTCGCCGACGTCGACGGTGACGGCCTAAACGAGCTCATCGTGCGTGACGGCGGCAATGGCCTGCTCGCGTTCCACGCGGAAGACGCCAACTGGCACCCGGGCAGCGGCAGCCGAAGCTGGCGCCAGATGGCCGGGCCAGCCGGCATCATGACCGACGCCGCGGGCTGGGATGCCCCCGAGTGCTATCTGACCATCCAGGCCGCCGACGTCGACGGCGACGGCGCGCTCGAGATTGTGGGTCGCGGATCGGACGGCATCCAGACGTGGAAGTGGGGTACGGGTAGCGGGTCCTCGGCAGGATTGTCGAACGGATTGATCATGGCCGGCATGCTGACCGCGGACGAGCAACCAACGTCGGGCCCGACGCCGGCTTCGATCCAGCCGCCGCTGGCGGGCGTCACACCGGTCGCCACGGCGACCACGGCGCCACTCGCCACACCGACGTCCGCCGCGACCGCCACGACGCTCGCGTCAGCCACGCCCACGCCGGCTCCGAACAGCACCAACCCACCGGCCGCGGCCCTGACAGCCGCGCCGACCAGTACCAATCCGCCCCTGGCCAGGTTGACGCCCGCGCCGACGGATGCCAGCGCGCCGCTTGCGGCACTGACGCCGGTCCCGTCCTCCTCGCCCACAACTCCGGTTCCGACAAGCCAGGCCAGCCCGCCGGTCGCGCTCGTGCCGCCCCCGCCGCTGGTGGGCTTCCGCGCCGCCCCGACCGGCGGTACCGGCTTCTACCAGCCGATGGAACCCGGCTTCCCCGACTATTCGCAGCAGCCGGGCCAGCTCCTGGCCTATCAGCTCATCAGCCAGTGGCTGCTGGTGGGGGGCACCGGCAGCGCGTGGCCACCCACCAACACGTTCTTCGACATTCTTGCCGGAGATATTCGGGGTCAGTACTTGAACACGTTGCTCAAGGGCCAGTGGTACGCGTTCGCGGAAGCAGTTGCGGGACTCAAAGCACCGCCGCCCGGCGTCTCAGACGCGGACTTCACGACGGTCCGACAGCAACTCTCCACGGAGCTCCGGTACGTGAATGCCGTGTACTCCTGGTTCGACAACACACGGCAATTTCTCACGCTTCTGTTCCCGTCGAAGAAAAATGCCGTCGACGAGGTCTCCGGTGCCCTGGAAGACTACTCGGACGACGTGGA
>JAFAWJ010000450.1 GCA_019242065.1 Chloroflexota bacterium | reverse complement strand
CCTGACCAGCGGCACATGTGCCGCTGGTGTGCTACCGCACGGATCAGGGGGCTGCCGCCCCCCGCCGCCAGTCGGTCCCTGCGGTCCCTCCTTCCCGCGGCGACCCCCCGCGTCCGTGCTAGCCGCGGCTCGTGAGTTCGTCATGGTGGTCAACTCCATGGTGTGACCAGTCCTCTGGGTGACAGGGATCACCTTCAGTTGATGGATGTACTTTCACAGATGACCCACGTTCTACGGATTCAACAGTTGAGATGTTGTCGATCGAGGGGGTAAATAATGGAAGTGATAGGCGTCTTCGATGCCGCCAGTTGCGGACAGCACGGACGCGGGGGGTCGCCGCGGAAAGGAGGGACCGCAGGGACCGACTGGCGGCGGGGGCCGCAGGGCCCCTGACCGTTGCGTGAGCACCCAGCGGCACATGTGCCGCTGGGCACCAGGGCGCATGCGCCCTGGTGAGGAACCCGCGCATGCGCGGGTTCCCTCCAAACCTACTGCGACACCGACCACTGGAGAAGCGCATCGTTATAGTCGAGCCGGTCGCCTTTATGGGCGACGACACCGGAAACCTTCTTGGAGACCGGGCTGAAGGCTTTCAGCGCGTACAGGTAGTGGGATGGGATCTGCTGATTGACTATCTGCTGGATCTGATCGTAGATCTGCTTGCGCCTGGCTTCGTCCATCTCGCTGGCGCCTTGTTTGAACAGCTCGTCCACTTGGGGGTCTGAAAAACCAGTCACGTTCTGCTGGCCGCCAGTGATCAGCTGCGCGCGCGGGCCCAGCTCGGGATCGAGCGAGCCGCCGCCGTAGGTGGCCAGGGAGATGTCGAAGTCTTTCTTGTCGTTCACCTGGTCGGTGAAGGCGTTGAAGTCCAGGCCCTTGACCTCGACGTCGATGCCGAGCTGTTTGTATTGCTGCTGGAGGTAGGTGGCGATCTTGGCGCGCGGCGCGCTGGAGGTGGGAAACAGGACCTGGAGCTTGACGGGCTGACCGTCCGTACCCATCAGCTGGTCGCCCTGGAGCTGATAGCCGGCGTCCTGGAGGAGCTGCTTGGCGCGATCCATATCGAAGTCGTAGGGCTCCACGTTGGAGTTCACCCACTTGGTGTTGGTGGGTTGAATGAAGCTGTACTGCGGAGTGGCCAGGCCGCCTTCGGCGACGTCCAGGACGTCATCGCGACTGACTGCTCGCGACAGGGCTTCGCGCACCCGCTGGTCGCTGAGAAATGGTCGCGCGGTGTTGAATTCCAGGGCACGGTAGGAAGCGTTCGCGGCGGTCCACTCCAGCATGTTCAAGTCCGGATTGGATTTGGCTTCCTGGTACTGCGAAGGTGGGATGTTGGGGGCGTAGTTGGCGCGGCCGCTCTTGAGCGCTTCGTAGGCGACGGTCGGCTGCTCACCGGGCAGGATCTCGACCTCGGGGATCTTGGGCTGTCCGCCGGGGTAGGTCGCGACGGGCACGAACGTGCCGCGCTCGGCGATGTTGAACTCCTGGACTTTATAAGGGCCGAGCACCACGCTCGGGTTCAGGATCTCGGGGTTGGCGCTGGTGTCGTTCCAGGGCTTGCCCTCCCAGACCTTTTTGGGAATGGGGCCGATGGCATTGACGGTGCCCAGCGCCACGTCGCGCGCCTTGGGCTCGTTCAGGGTGATCTGGATGGTGTTGGCGTCGGGTGTGGTGAAGGAGGTGATTTCCTCGAGCTGATCGAGATTGACGAAGTCGTTTTCCTTCTTGCTGGCGTTATCCCAGGCGTACTGGAAGTCGTCGACGGTGATGGGCGAGCCGTCGGACCATTTGAGGTCGTTGCGCAGGGTGAAGGTGTAGGTCTTGCCGTCGTCGGAGACGGTGGGCATGGCGGTGGCCATGGCGGGTTTGTAGTCGAGGGAGTCCCAGTCGAAGGCCAGTAGGCCGCCGGCGCCGTCGCCACCGCCCCAGAGCAGGATGGAGGTGTCGATCCAGGACTGGGTGTAGGAGGCGGCGTCGGGGAAGGGGTGGAGCGTCTTGCTGAGGTTGGCCAGGGAGGCGATCGTAAGCGTCTGACTGGCGGCCTGCGGCTGCGTCGGGGTCGGCTGGGACGCCGCGGCGGTGGCTTGCGGGCCCGTGGCGCCACTTGCGGCGGATGTGGCTTGTGGCGCCGTGGCGCTCGTCGGCTGGCCCGCGGCGGCGGTGGCCTGTGGCGCGGCCGTCGAGTTGCTGGACGGCGCAGTCGCGGCAGCCGCGGTGGTTGTGGTTGGGTTACCGGGCGGCGCGGTCGCGGCGCCAGGCGAGGACGGGGCGGCGCAGGCCCCTAGCAACAAGGAAGCGCTCAACAGGGTCAGGGCTCGATGCGCGCGCAACATGCGTCGATCCTATCTCAGTCCGCGCGTGATGACTTTCCTGGCTCGCAGACGGCTTGGCAGTCGCCCATCCTGGACGGAATGTAAAGTCGCATTGGGCGAAGTGCCCAAAGGCTGGGCGCTGCATTTGTGCGCTCCCGGGCTAGGCATGGCCTCGGTCAGTTGCCCAGACTAGGCTGGGACTCGATGCGGGTACGAGTGGGATGCGAGTTTGATTTTGTCTCTGAGGCGCCGGTGCCCATGCTCATGCTGGTGCGGCCGCGGCCGACGGCCGAGCACCAGATCGAGTATGAGTCGCGCTGGACCGACCCCGAGCTGCCCGTGCGCGAATACCTCGACAGCTTCGGCAACACGTGCTGGCGCTTCACCTCGCCAGGCGGCCCTTTTCAGATTCGTTACGATGCGCTGGTCGGCATGTCGGACGCGCCCGACGTCGTCGCCGCCGACGCGCCGCTGATCGGCGTCGACCACCTGCCTGACAGCGCACTGGTCTACACCCTGGCCAGTCGCTACATCGAATCCGACCTGCTCGTGCCGATCAGCTGGCAGCTCTTCGGCGAGACGCCGCCCACCTGGGCGCGCATTCAGGCGATCTGTGACTGGGTGCACACCAACGTCGAGTACACGGCCGGCAGCAGCGATCCGACCGTGACGGCCATGGACATTTTCAAGCGGCGAGTCGGCGTGTGTCGCGACTTCGCGTTGCTGGCCATCGGGTTGTGTCGTGCGGTGAATATCCCGGCGCGGTATGCCTTCGGGTACCTGCCGGACATCGGCGTCGAGCCTCCGGACGTACCCATGGACTTTCACGCCTGGTTCGAGGCGTACGTCGGCGATCGCTGGTACGCCTTCGACGCCCGCCACAACGCGCCGCGCATCGGGCGCGTGCTGGTCGGCCACGGCCGCGACGCCGTGGACGTGGCCATGGTCACGCAGTACGGCGCGATGCAGTTGAACACGATGAGCGTCTGGGCGGAAGAGGTGCTGCACACCCCCGAGCCAGAGCACGATGCCGACGAGCAGGAGGCAGCCGAGCTCACACCGCGAGGCACCGGCGGATGAGCGGTCACGCCGACGCGGAAGACGGCTATGGTGGCTATATGGTGCGGCACCACTATCGATACGAGTACACCGCGCCCGTTTCCAACGTGGAGCAGCGGTTGATCATGGTCCCACCGGATCGCCACGGCACGCAGGTGTTGACGGGGTTCGACCTCGAGGTGCGCGGCGCGACGGGTCGATTGGACGTCGACTGGCGCACGGACGCCTTCGGCAATCGGGTGTGCCAGGTGGCTGCCGAACGCGTCGATCACGCGGTCGACTTCGAGGTCTGGTTCTGTGTCCAGCAGGCGGCGGAGGACACCTCGAGCGAGATCATCGGCCACGAGCGACGCCAGGCGTACCTGCGATTCACCGCGTTGACCCGGGCGGACGAACGGATCCGCCGCGCGGCACGCGATATCGCGGAGGCGGCGGATACGCCGCCGCGGCGGCTGGACCTGGCACACGAGTGGGTGGCGCGGGCCATTCGCTATCAGCCAGGGGTCACCGGCACGCAGACCCCGGCCGCACTGGCCCTGCACCTCGGACTGGGCGTGTGCCAGGACTACGCGCACCTCCTGTTGTCGCTGCTACGGACCTTGAAGATCGCGGCGCGGTATGTCTCCGGCCATCTGCCCGGTGAAGGTGCCCCGCATGCGTGGGTCGAAGCTCTGCTGCCGGATGGACGCGTGATGGGCTGCGATCCGACCCATCAGCGCGACGTCGATGGTCGGTACATCGTCGTCGCCACCGGTCGTGACTTCGCGGACGTCACGTCGACCTCCGGTGTGTTTACCGGGGGTGCCATCGGCAAGTTGCACTGGAGCAAATACGCGTCGAAATTGAACGAATCGGTCGTTCCGGCCGCGTGAGCACCCTCTCTCCGCCCAGCACCACGTTCGCGTACGAGCCCGGCGAGTTCTGGGACGAGATGTTCGTGGCTCCGGGCCAGGTGCGCGACCACTACACCTCGCTGGCGCGCGAGCTGTCGGACCTGAGTCGCGAAGAGGTCGAGCGCCGTCAGCGTGCCGCGGATCTCTCGTTCCAGGCGCGCGGGATCACCTTCGCCGTCAATCAGGCGTCCGAGGGTGTCGAAAAGATCATGCCGTTCGACCTGGTGCCGCGCATCATCACCGCGACCGAATGGCGCAAGATCGAGCGTGGCCTCGCGCAACGCGTCCAGGCGCTGAACCTGTTCTTGCACGACATTTATCACGAGGCGACCATTCTCCGCTCAGGCGCGATTCCAGCGGAGGTGGTGCTCGGGTCGCGCGGTTACGTGCGCGAGGTGCACGGCATGGACGTGCCACTGGGCGTGTATACGCATGTCGTCGGCAGCGACCTGGTGCGCGACACGTCCGGCGAGTTCTACGTCCTGGAGGACAACCTGCGCACGCCGTCGGGTGTCTCGTATGTCGTGGAGAACCGCCGCGTCCTCAAGCGAGTGTGGTCGCAGATTTTCCACGACTACGACGTCCGTCCGGTCGAAGGCTACGCGCAGGACCTGCTGGAGGTGTTGCGCGCGGTGGCTCCGGATGACGCCGACGACGAGCCGACGATCGTCTTGCTGACGCCAGGTGTCTACAACTCCGCCTATTTCGAGCATGCGTTCCTGGCCAAAGGCATGGGCATCATGATGGTGGAGGGGTCCGACCTGTTCGTCGACGACGGCTTCGTGTACATGCGAACCACCACCGGGCCGCGGCGCGTGCATGTGATCTATCGGCGGGTGGACGACGAGTTTCTAGACCCCCTCGCGTTCCGCGGCGATTCGGTGCTGGGCGTGCCGGGGCTGCTCGCCAGCTACCGGATGGGGCATGTCAACCTCGCCAACGCCATCGGCGCCGGAGTGGCGGATGACAAAGCGATCTACGCGTACGTGCCGACGATCATCCGCTATTACCTCGACGAAGACCCGATCCTGCCGACCATTCGTACCTATCTGCCTACGCAGCCGGACGAGCTCCGCTTCGTGCTCGAGCATCTGGAGGAGCTGGTCGTGAAGGCCGTGAACGAATCTGGCGGCTACGGCATGCTGGTCGGGCCGCAGTCCACCGCGGCGGAGCGCGAAGAGTTCAGGGCGCGCATCCTGGCCAACCCGCGCGGCTACATCGCCCAGCCGACGCTGAGCCTCTCACGCCACCCGTGCTGGGTGGACGACCACTTCGAGGGCCGCCATGTGGACCTGCGGCCGTTCGTCCTGTACGGCCAGCAGGTGAAAACGACGCCCGGCGGACTCACTCGCGTGGCGCTCCGGCGCGGCTCGCTGGTGGTCAACTCGTCGCAGGGCGGCGGTGGCAAGGATACCTGGGTGCTCGGCGATCGATGACCCTGTTGTGTCGGGTTGCCGAGAACATGTTCTGGCTGAACCGCTATGTCGAGCGGGCGATCGCCGTTATTCGCGTGCTGGACGTGACGGCGCACCTGGAGCTCGACGCGGGCGATCTCGGGACGCACACGGTCGACTTCTGGACGCCACTGCTCGGGCCCGCGCTGGAGCCGTTCGCACCAGGTGGAGCGCGTCCGGAGCCGCGCGACGTCCGCTATTTTCTGGCCTTCGACGTCGACAACGCTAACTCGCTCACGTCGAGCGTGCGTGCCGCGCGCGCGGCCGCCCGGCAGGTGCGCGACAGTCTCTCCAGCGAAATGTGGGAGCAGATCAACACGACGTTCCTCAGTCTGACCCATCCCGACGCCGTCACGGAGCTCGAGGACGACCTGCACGGGTTCTCGCGCCGCACGCGCGACGGCTTGCTGCTGGTCCAGGGGCTGGCGGACGCGACCATGGCCCACGACGAGGCGTGGCAGTTCCTGTCGCTGGGGATGTATCTGGAGCGCGCCGATAATATCTCGCGGCTGCTGGAGCGGCAGTCGCACCTGCTCACTATCGAGATGGCATCGGAATACGGCTCCGAGACCGTGCGCTGGCTGGCGGTCTTGCGCTCGGCTGGCTCCGCAGAAGCGTACGCGCGTTACTACTCACTCCGCGTCGACCCGGTGCGCGTGCTGGAGTTTCTGCTGCTCAACGAGTCCTTTCCTCAGGCGGTCAGCTACAGCCTGAGCGCCGCCTGGCGGGCGCTCCAGGCAATTTCTCACGTCTCGAGCATCCCCTCCGAGGCGCCGCTGCGGGCGCTGGTGCGTCTGCGCGCCTCGCTCGAGCACGCGTCCGTCGACGAGGTCCTGGAGTACGGGCTGGAGGACTTTCTCTTGCGTATGCACGGTGACATTGCGGAAGTGACCGACCACATCACCCGCGCCTATTTCCGTTTTGCACCGGCTGGCGATCGGCACCACGCGGTGGCGCGCGCCGCGCAGATCATGGCCGCGCAGCAGCAACAACAACAATGAGGGTCGCGGTCCAGCATGTCACCCGCCTGGACTTCGCCGGTGAAGTGGCGGAGTCCGTCATGGATGTGCGCGTCGGTCCGCTGGACGATGCGCATCAACGCACACAGCGCTTTCAGTTGGGATGGGAGCCGCACGGCCACGCCAGGCGCTACGCAGACGGTTTTGGCAACGTTGCCCACCTGCTCACCAGCGTGCGGACGCACAGCTTTTTACAGGTCAGCGTCGAGAGCGAGGTCGAGACGCTGCTCAAAGATCCATTCGCGTTGCCGAGCGAGGTGCCGAGCCCGCTCGACCCGCTGGAGCTGGCCGACGGGCTGAATGCGTCGCGCCTGATTCCGTTGCTACCGCTGCTGGTCGAGCTGGCCGAGCCATTTGGCGATCTGGAACCGTTCGAGGCCGTACGCCAGATGTCGAGCATGATCCACCAGCGATTCGAGTACCAGCCGGGCGTGACCGACGTGACGACGTCAGTCGCGGAGGTAGTTGCCGGCGGACGTGGCGTGTGTCAGGACTTTGCGCATTTGCTGATCGGATTGTGTCGGGCGCTCCGGATTCCGGCGCGATATGTGAGCGGGTATATCGTCGCGGCTGATGCGGGCGGGCCGAGTCGCGGCGGAGGCGCGTCGCACGCCTGGGCTGAGGCGTACACACCGTCGCACGGCTGGCGCGGGTTCGATCCGACCAATAACCTGCTAGCCAACGACCGCTACATCAAAGTGGCCGTCGGGCGCGACTACCACGACGTCCCGCCGACGCGGGGGACCTACCGCGGCGCGGGCGTCGGCAACCTGGGTGTGGCGGTGTCCACCCGCGTTTTGCAGTAGGGGTGCTACGCTCTCGGCGGAGAGTGCATGATCTACGAGATTCGCACCTACACGGTGAAACCCGGCATGGTCGCCGAGTACGAAAAGCGCTTTGCCGAGGCCATCGAGGTCCGCTCGAAGTATTCTCAGATGTACGGCATGTGGCATACCGAGATTGGTCCGCTCAATCAGATTGTCCACATCTGGTCGTACGACAGTTTGCAGGAGCGCGCGGATGTGCGCGCGGCGGCGCTGGGGGATACCAGTGGCAAGTGGCCGCCCAAGACGAACGACCTGCTGATTGGGCAGGAGTCGGACATTATTTTGCCGGTGAAGGGCATGCAGCATCAGAGCGGGTCGCAGCAGCTGGGTGGCGTGTATGAGCTGCGGATGTACACGTATCCGGCTGGGGCTCTTTCTGGGGTCGCTGAGAGCTTTGGCGCCGCGTATGCGGGGCGGCATGGCGTGTACCCCGTGGGCGGGATCTGGACCAGTGATCTTGGGAATCTGAACCGGCTGTATCAGCTGTTTCCGTACAAGGACTGGGCGCATCGTGACCAGGTGCGGGGCGAGTTGCGGCAGAAAGGCATCTGGCCGCCGCATGCGGAGGC
>JAFAWJ010000680.1 GCA_019242065.1 Chloroflexota bacterium | reverse complement strand
ACTCACCCCAGCCGACGAGTCCATCGTCGGTTTCGACTTTGACGAACGTCCACGGTCGCCAGCCTGCATCGCACAGGAATGCCTGAACTCGACTGATTCGCATCTGCTGTCCGCGGGGATGCTAGCGCATGCCATAGTCACATGAGTGCCCGAGCCGCTCACCGCCGGGGTGTTGTTCGCCGGGAGCCTCGGGCTGCTGCTGTTCCGGCCGCGGCGCGTCCCCGACTGGGCCTCCGCGCTGGGCGGTGGATTGCTCATGCTCGCGCTCGGAGTCTGGACGCCGCAACAGGCGCTTGGCCAGCTGGCCGACTCCGCCGACGTGTTGCTGTTTTTCGTCGGGCTCGGCATCGCCTCGACCACCGCCGACCACGCCGGCCTGTTTCAGGCGACCGCCCACCTGGCCGGACGAGCGGCTCACGGCAACCAGCGACGCTTGCTGGTCGCGGTGTTTGCCATCGGCGTGGTGGTGACGGTGGTGCTATCCAACGATGCAACCGCGTTGCTGTTGACGCCGGTCGCCTTCGCGGCGGCCACGCGTCTGGGCCTGAACCCACGCCCCTACGTCTTCGCGTGCGCGCTGGTGGCCAATGCGGCCTCGTTCGTCCTGCCCGTCTCCAATCCGGCCAACCTGCTGATCCTGGCGCGCACGCCGCTCAGTTTCGAGGCGTTCGTCGTCCGCCTGCTGCTCCCTTCGGTGCTGGCGCTCGGCGCGACCCTGCTCGGACTCATGTGGGTGTTTCGTGACGACCTCCGACCCGCGTACGCCGACCTGCCCGCGTCTGGGCTCGGCTTGACGTCGCGTACGCGCGCCAGTCTGATCGGCGTGGGAGCACTCGGCGCGATGTACGTGGTGGGGGCGGCCGCTGGCTGGCCGCTTGGCCGTGTGGCGATCGTCGGCGCGGCCCTGATCGTCGTACTCGACGCACGGGTGGCCGGTTGGGCGCCACGCCAGTTGCTGCGTGACGTGCCGTGGGGACTGCTCGGCGTGGTGGTTGGCTTGCTGCTGCTCGTCGGCGGCGCGGATCAGGCGGGGCTCTTCACGCCGCTGGTCGGCGCCATCGATTCGGCGGCGAGTCTGGGACCGACGGGCGTGCCTGTCGTGGTGGCCGGCATGGCACTGCTGGCCAACCTGGTCAACAATCTGCCCGGCGCGCTGGTCGCCGCCACGGCGCTGAGCCTCTTGCCAGCGTCCGCGGATCGCAGCAATCTGATCGCGGCGGTGATTGTGGGCGTGGACCTGGGACCGAACCTGACGACGATCGGCTCGTTGGCGACGATGCTGTGGCTCCTGCTCTTGCGACGGCGTGGACTGGAGGTCTCGGCGCTGGAGTACCTACGCGTCGGGTGTCTGGTCACGCTGCCGGCGCTGGTATTGGCCGCCGCGGCGCTCAGGCTCGTGGGAGGTGCGCTGAGCAGTGGCCGCTGATAGGCCGCGCGTGCTGGTGTGTGTCGACGGCAATTCGGCGCGGCAGTTGCTCGCGGCCGCCGCGCCTCTGGTTGGCAGGCCAGCCCACTGGGGTGCGTTGCACGTGATCGGCACGCGCGCGCGACTCGACCTGGGGGCGCTGCGCCACGGGATGCCCGGCGCGGGACGGCTGCCACCGCATATGCGCGCCACCATCGAGGACGCTGGTCGCGAACACGCCAACGTCGTGCTGGCGGCCGCGGCGGCGGCCTTGGCCGAACTCCAACTCGCGAGCGACCCTGGCCTGGTGCGCGTGGGCGAGCCCGGTCGCGAGATCTGCGCCGCCGCGATCGACTGGTCGGCCGACCTGCTGGTGCTCCAGGCCAGCCGCCAGCCGCGACCCGAGCCCGGCCCCCGCTCGGTGGGGCATACGGCGCGCTTCGTGGTGGACCACGCACCGTGTCCCGTCCTGCTTATCCGCGGCTAAGGGCACTCACGGTTCGACGGGATGCGAACGACCCTCGAGATCGCACTGACACAGGGGCATTTCCTCCAGCAGCGCCCGGTCCCAGCCGCCCAGGCCGGCCGCGGCGACGTACGTACTCTGCAGGAACTCGTACACCGCGGCGGCTGGATCGGTCGCCGATTGCACCACGGCGTACGGCAGGATGAACTCACCCATCTCGGAGCTATACGCGGCGCCCGTGGGCGCGGCAACCGCATCCGCGTACCCGTGCGGAGCCGGCACCGCATAGCTGTAAAAGATGGACGCGTTGGTCCCGTCGCCAGGCCAGAAGCCGGCGCTGCTCAGCTCGTGCGAATACGACGCGTGCATCACGTGCGGATTGACGTTCAGCGCCGGCCCGGACCACATGGGTGCGCGCCGCCCGGAAAACCGCGTGACCGCCAGGTCGAAGCTACCCCAGAAGAAGTGGACCGGACTGGATTTGCCCAGGAACTTGCCACGAAAGCGGCTGAACACCAGGTCGGCCTGGATAAGCACGTCCCAGAACGCGCGCGCCGCGGGCGGATCATACGCCGCATGCACCTGGTCCTCCTCGAACGGAATCGGATCGGGCACCTCGACCGGATGTGTCCAGATCGACACCGAAATACCGGCCGCGCGGAGTGCCGCCAGGACCTCCGCGTAGAAGTCCGCCACGCTGCGGGGCTCCAACGCGAGTGACGCGCGGTGTCCCCAGCTGGACTCCAGGCGCAGGCGGTGCTCGAGGAAATCGAACTCCAACTGAAAGATGCCGTCGCCGTACGGGATGGCCGAGGTGGTCAGTCCGCGCGGCGTCACGTACAGCGTCGAGTGCCAGTAGTGGTTTTGCCACGGGCTGAGCGCCAGACGCACTTTGCCGACGATCTGGGTCCACATGTGCAGGGTCGCCCGCGTCGCTGGCCAGGACTCCGGCAGGGTGGGCCAGGCAGTCGTTGAATCGGGTGTGGCAGACATGTGCATCAGTGTTCCACGCGACGATGCACAATGGCAGCACGAGCTTATGAAACTTGTCGTGTTCAACGAAGGACGCCCCGGCGTCTGGACTCAGCGCGGGATCGTCGACGTGAGCAAGGTCGTGCTGCCGTTCGGGGGCCAGGATGGCATGCGGGCCATCATCGAGCGCTTCGACGAACTGCAGCCGCGCCTGACGACAATGGCGCAGGAAGATGCCGCGCTGCCGGTCGAGTCGGTGACCCTGAAGGCGCCGGTCCCGCGCGCCCGCGTCCTGGCGATGGGCGGCAACTACCGCGAGAACGGACACCGCGAGCCGTCGCCGATGTGGGGTTTTCTCAAGTCGACCGACTCAATCGTCGGCAGTGGCGCGACGGTGGTGCTGGCAGAGGTCGACGCCAACATCTTTCACCACGAGGCCGAACTGGTGGTGGTGTTTGGCAAAGCCGGGGACCATATCCCCGAAGCGCAGGCGATGGACTACGTGTTCGGTTTCACGTGTGGCGTCGACGTCTCGGCGCGCATGCCACGACCGCCAGGGGGAGGCGGGGGCATCGACCGCGACCACATGCCCGTCTCAGCACACAAGTCGTACAACGGCTTTTCGCCACTGGGACCCTGCATCACCACTCGCGACGAAATCGGCGATCCGCAGAACCTGGATGTGAAGCTCTGGGTCAGCGGTGAGCTGCGTCCGAATTACAACACCAGCGACCTGGCGCACAGTATCGCGGAGTCGATCGCCTGGGCCACGGCACTGACGCCCGTGCAGCCAGGTGATGTGCTGTTTATGGGCACCAACCACCAGGGGCTCGGGGCGCTGCAGGACGGCGACCACGTCGACATGGAGATCAGCAAGATCGGCCGCCTGTCGTTCGACATTGTGGATCCCTTGAAGCGTCGCTGGCCGCGAGGCGTCGACGAGGTGACCGCGGCGGACATCCGCGCCAACACCGGCGGCGGACCCGGCTCGAAGGCGCGGCCCCTGGCCTGAGCCTCCGTTTACCTTCATAGAGAAAGCACCTCGACGGTGTCACCCTCGCGCAGGACGTGGTCGCGGCCCACGCGCTGGCCTGCGTAGCGCGCGGACGGACCCCAGACCCGCGCGGCCTTGACCGCGGCGGCCAGGTCCGAGTGGATCGCGTGCGCCAGGTCCACGACAGTCGAGCCAATCGGCAGGGCGAAGGGCTGGTCGGCGGTTGTGGCGCCGTGGCGCGGCACGATGCGCATCAGACCTGTCAGCGACCACGCCACCTGCTTGAGGCGCTCGAGGCTGGCGTCGTCGAGGACCGACGTGGGCACTACGGACAGATGCGGAAAACTCGCTGCCAGTTGATCGAGGGACGCCTGGTCGACTTCATCCATTTTCGTTGCCGCCAGCAGTGACGGTCGCTCGATACCCGCCGTGGCGACCTCCGCCATGACGCTGCGCAAGGCGTCGGTCGAGTCGGAGGCGTCCTGGCAGTAGACGATGACATCTGCTCCGCGGAGCACGCCGAGAAAGGCGCGGCCACCGCCGCGGTCGTCGTTGGCGCCCGCTACCAGGCCGGGTATCTCGACGAACTGCACCAGCACACCCTCGATGCGCACCAGGGCAGGCACGGGCCGGAGGGTGGTGAAGGCGTAGTTGCCGATCTTTATCTGCACCTCGGACAGCGCGTGCAGGAGCGACGATTTGCCGGCGTTCGGTGGGCCGACGAGCGCTATTTGCGCGGCGCCTTCGCGCCGAATCTCGATCGAATCGCGGTGCACCACTCGGGCGCGGGCGCGGGTGGCCTCGATTTCCGCCAGGACCCATTTACGGATGTCCGCGTATGGGCCATTTTTATAGTCGGGCAGCTCGGTGAGAATGTCGCGGAGCTCGCGCACGCGTTCGGCGCCATCTTTGGCAACGAGCCGTTTGCGGATGAGCTGCATCTGGGTGCGGTGTGGCATGGGCATGGCTGGATCGTCCTTCGGCTATGGGGCCATAGCAGGAGGCGGGGACCATGCGCTCGTCCTGGCCGCGGTTGCATCGCGGCCAGGGGGTTCAGGGCATGCGTCGCGCTCCCGCTGCTTGCATCGACGCTGAGAGTTGCAAGCAGCGGTCTAGCCGTTGAGGCAGCAGACCTTCGCGCGCCAGTTGATCTCGATCATAAGAGGCGTCCGCCGAGGAGCATAGCAAGACGCCGCGGGCGCGAAAAGGGACGGATCGTCGGACTCTCCACCGCCCTGCTCCTGCGGCGCCAGGGCCACGACGTCACCGTCTTCGAACGCGACGCGGCGCGATCGCCCGCGTCGCCAGCGGCTGCCAGATCCTCCACGCGCATCTGCCAGAGGTCAAGCAGGCCTTGCTGCCCGCCGGCGGCTTCCGTTTCAGCCTGCTCAGCCTCATGCCGCCGTCTCTGCGAGAAACCAGCTCGCGATCGCACACGACGCGGTCACCGAGGCGCGGCTGACGCCGTGGTATCGGAGCACGGTCGAGCTGGACCGGTCGCGGATGGCGCAGATTCGCAGCGCGATTCAGGGACAGCCGGAGGTGCTTCCGTCTCGGCCGGGTGAGACGCTGCCGATGGTGATGATGTACGACGCCGAGCTGTTCCGGGCGTTCCTGGAGATCAACTCGCTGCTGGCGCTGCCGCGGGATGTCATGGCACGGCCGGGGATGGCGGCGCGGATTATGGAGGTCGCCGCCGAGCACCCACCGGAGCCGCTGCCAGGCCCGTCACGAGAGGAGTTGCTGCGCCTGGTCGCCTAGCGGCGCCAGCATCAGCCCCACAGCTGGGCGTTCGCCAGCTCGGCGCCCTTGACGATATTGGCGTACTTTTGCCAGTTGGCATCCGCGTGGCCGCGCATGCCGCAATCGGTCGCGGCGATGACATTTTCTTTGCCCACCACCCCCGCGTAGGTCACGATGCGATCGGCGATCACCTCCGGATGTTCCACCACGTTCGTCGTGTGGTCGACGACGCCCGGCATCAGGATCTTGCCTTCCGGCAGTTTGACCACGTCGCGCCAGACTTTCCACTCGTGCAGGTGCGTCGTCTTGGCCGCTTCGATGGAGTACGCCTGCGCCTTGACCTCGAGAATCATCTTGACGATGTCCTTCAGGGGCAGGTCCTCGGTGTGCATGCCGGGCCAACTGCCCCAGCACACGTGGTAGCGCACCATCTCCTCCGGAATGCCCGCCAGCGCCGCATTGAGCGCCTCGATGCGGAGCATCATGAAGCGTTCGTACTCCGCCAGGTTCATCTGGGGACGGCGCACTTCTTCCCAGTCATGACTGATGGCCGGGTCGTCGATCTGGAGCAACACGCCCGCGTCCGTCACCGCCTTGTAAATCGGCGCCATCTGCTCTGAGAGGGCGACGACCATCGCGTCGTCCGACGGGTAGTACTCGTTCCACAGGAACTCCTCGGTCCAGGCGGGCGCCGTGACGCAGAAGAAGCCCTCTGCCGCGCCCGTGTCGTCGAGCGCGGCCTTGAAGATCCGGAGGTCGCGCTGGACGGGCTCCAGCGACTTGAGCTTCAGCGGACCAGTCACGCACATGCGGGTCCTGAATCGGCTCGACGTGCCCCACATCCGCTCGAACATGTTGGTGTAGAAGTCAGGAAAGCGCTGCATGTCCCGCGGGAGCCAGCGGATCGCGCGCGGACTCAGGAACGATTCGCCGTCCTCCAGCTCGACTGGTCTGGCTTCGAAGCCGTCGAGGGCTTCGTACACGTTGTATGAGCCAGGACCGGCCACCTGACCGTTGGACACGACGTCCATGCCGATGTCGAGCTGCGCCTGCACCATGCTCGTGACTTCCTGTGGGAGCCGTTCGGCAGATACAGGTTGCACCATGCCGCCCATCCCGTTCCAGCCGGAGCCAGGCTTGAACAGTCGGCCGGTGTGGCTGGTCAGGATGCGCCCGTCACTTCTTCTCATCGCCGTCTCATGGGAGCCGCCATCGGGGCGCCTGTCAACCCCTGATGTACCCTTTTCCTGATGATCAAGTCGTGGATATTTGAGTTCTGCGGGGCGCCACCTGACAGCAGGGAGCACTTCGACCCCGCGACGTCGCAGCGCCACTTCGATGCGTACCTCGACCTGTGGGCCACCGCCGAGAGCTCGGGCTTCGACGGGATCTTTTTCAGCGAGCACCACTTCGGCGCCGGCTACTCACCCGCCCCGCACCTGCTGATCGCCGCCGTGGCGCGGCGGACGACGCGCCTGCGACTGGGCGTGATGGGCGTGGTGCCCGCGTACCACGCGCCGTGGCAGCTCGTTGAAGAAATCGGCATGCTCGACCATCTCACCGGTGGGCGGCTCGAGATCGGCACTGCCGCGGGTATCCCCCAGGAGATGGCTCACGTCGGCCTGGGCGTGGACGAGGCCCGCGAACGGTACGACGAGTCGATGGAGATCCTCGACCAGGCGCTCGCCGCACCCGTGATCTCGCACCACGGCAAGTACTGGAGCTTCGACGACCTGCGGCTTACGCCACGACCGCTCCAGCAGCCGTCGCCGCCGAAGTGGGTGACGGTGGTGAGTGTCGCCTCGGCGCGCAAGGCTGCGCGGCGGAATGCCAAGATCTGCACGGGCTTTCATCCACTCGAGAAGGTCGTCGAGATTTTCGATGCGTATCGGGATGAATGTGAGCGTCAGGGTCGGGCGACTGGACCGGACGACCTGTGCATTCGACGGCAGGTCAACGTCCTGGAGGATGACAGCACGAGCGGCTCCGTGCGCACGCGTCGGCGCGATACGTCGCGTGAACGCCTCAAGGCTGACCCACGCGTGGATCTGCCCGATCGGCCCGCGCTGCTCGACTCGCCGACGGCGCACGCTTTTACCATTGGCGACGACGAGTTCATTGCGGGCACGCCGCCGGCCATTGCGGAGCACATCATTGACCAGTGCCAGCGCGCGGGGGCGGGGCACTTTGCGGCGGTGTTCGACCGCTCGACGTCGCCGCGGGAGCTCATGCGGTGGTACGCCGCCTACGGGGCCGGCACCAACCCCCTGCTACACCAGGCTCAGGTCGAGAGCGTGGCGTACGCTTGAGTATGGAGGCCAGCCCCCGCGCGACCCTCGAGGTCCACTTCAAGCTGTTCGGCACCGACGGAGTTTCCCTGCAGTCTCAGGAATTGTCGCGTGCGCTGCGCGCGCACGGCTGGGACGTCCACTCGTGCGCCAGCGACGTCCCTGACGGCGCCGAGGGCCTGCGCCTCCCCGAGCTGTCGTACCAGTCCGACGATGCGCTGGCGCTTCGGCGGCGGCTCTTTCCAGGCAGCGCTGAGGCGGCAAACTCGGGTCAGGAATTGCTCGAGGAGATCGAAAGCCGCGCAGTCGCCATCCGGGCGCGCGTGGAAGCCTACATCGACGCGCACAACATTCGAGTCCTCCACATCCGCAACATCATGTCGCTGCCGTACAACCTGGCCGCGACGCTGGCGTTTTATCAACTGATCGTCGACCGGACGGATGTATTCTTCCTCCTCCAGCACCACGACCTGTACTGGGAAGGCCCGAATGCGCGCAACTTCGCGACGCCGTACCCGGAGATCGCGGACCTGATTGCCAGCATCGCCTGTCCCGACCAGCCGAACACCACCCACGTCCTCATCAACCCGATTGCCGCGCGCGCGCTCGAAGCACGCAAAGGCATCCAGGGCATCGTCATTCCCGACGGCTTTGACTTCGACCGCCAGGTCGCTCCGCTCGACGAGCAGCGTTTTCGAAGCCGGCTCGAGACGCTCAGCGGCAATCCCGCGCCGATCACACGCGACGACCTGGTGGTGGCCATGCCAGCCCGGGTGGCCATCAACAAGGCCATCGAGCTCGCCATCCAGTTTGTGGCGGGTCTGCAAACCAGACGCGCGGAGCTGGAGGGTGCGCCCGAAGGTCTTGGCGCGCATCGCCGCCGGCTGACCTCGAGCGGCAAGATCGTCCTGGTGCTCCCCCAGGGAGAGGATCTGGACGAAAATCGCGTCTATTTCGACAGACTCGTCGCCTATGCGGCAGACCTTGGCGTCACGCTGGCATACGGCGGCAACGTGGTGGTGCCGGATCAGAAATTCACACCTGGCGACGCGGACCACTTTCCGTTTTACAGTACGTATCAGACGTTCGACCTGGTGTGCTATTCGCCGGAACACGAGGGGTTCGGGAATCAGGCGATCGAGACGGTCTGGGCGAGGGTGCCGCTGGCGGTGCTGGAGTATCCGGTGTTCAAGGAGTTCGTGCGGTACCACATTCCGCACTACATTTCGTTGGGCGACGTGGCGGGGTTGCGCCGGATTGAGAGGTTTGGCGGCCTGTATCAGCTGACGGAGGATGTCCTGGACACTGCGCTGGAGTTGACGGTTGCGACCTTGAGAGATCCCGTGCGCGCCGCGCGCGGCACCGATGAGGACTTCGAGGCGCTGCGCGCGTTTTGTGGGATCGACACCGTCAGCGCGCAGTATGTCGAACTCTATATCCGAGGGCTAAGCCATCTGTCATAACGTCGCGCAGCGCGTCCAGCGACTCGCGGATCAGTTGCGACAGGCTCACGTCGGTCGCCTGATCGTCGGCGGTCCAGCGCTCGAAGGCGACGCGAAACGCGGCCATGCCCGCCTCGGCCGTCAGACTCGCGGCCGGCTCCGGCACGCCCCGCTCGCGCAGAGCACAACTCACCGCCGCGGCGAGTGAGGCCAGCTTGATCAGCTCGCGTTCGCGCAGCTCCGCGTTGGCCACAATAATGGACTGGCGCTGGCGCGCGAACTCGCGACGCTCCTGAAGGACGCCGCAGCCAGCCTCCAGTCCGGCAGCGACCACCCCCAGCGGTGAGAGCCCAGGCCCAGGCGGAGCTTCCTTCACGGCGCCGACGATGACCTCTTGCAGCGCCCCCGCGCCCCAGAACAGCACCTCGCGC
>JAFAWJ010000572.1 GCA_019242065.1 Chloroflexota bacterium | reverse complement strand
CGACTTTGCCGGATTGCTGCGCCGAAAGGATGTCCTCGGGCCGGCCGATCTTGACCACGCTGTCGCACGCCTTGTGCACGTCCGCGAGCATCATGCCGACTTCGTCGACGAGGTCCTCGAAGCGGCTGAACGAGCCTTCGCGCTCTTTGCCGAAGCACGACAGCACGTTGGCCGTGGCGACGGCGGTCCAGCCGCCGGCCTTGACCGCCTCGAAACCCCAGCGGAACACGTTGCCGCGGAAGTAGGCGGGCATCTCGTTGGCATCCGCTGCGAGGACCATCGGGTGCTGGTGGACGTCGATCAGCAGCAGGTCGTCCATCAGGCGCTGGAAGCGCAGCTCCTGGCTGCCGTCCAGCGGCACGCGCATGGAGGGCACGCGGTTGAGCTGGGGTGCGAGCTCGAACTCAGGCGTGGGAAGTGCCATTGCGGACACAGTACCCCAAGTAGAATCATCGGTTGGCTTGACTTCCGGCCCAATCTTTCTTTCCCAGCAGATGGGTCGACGTCAGCTGACGTTGACCATCGGCGCGCTCATGCTGTGCGTCTTTCTCGGTGCTCTCGACAGCTCGATCGTCGCCAACGCCCTGCCGCGCGTCGTCGTCGACCTCCACGGCTTCGAGCTGTACGCCTGGGTCACCACGGGCTACCTCTTGGCGAGCACCGCCGTCACGCCCGTCGCCGGTAAGCTGGGCGACCGCTACGGGCGCAAGCCGATGCTGATTGGCGGCGCCAGCTTCTTCCTGGCCATGACCCTGCTGTGCGGCCTCGCCCAGAGCATGCCGCAGCTCGTCGTCCTGCGCACACTCCAGGGGCTGGGCGGCGGGGTCATGACCGCGACCGTGTTCGCGGTGATGGGTCAGCTGCTGGCACCCGCCGAGCGCGCCCGCATCAGCGGCCTGATCACCGCGGTCTTCAGCCTGGCCGGCGTCGTCGGGCCAGTGGTCGGCGGCTTTCTAACCGACGCCTTCAGCTGGCGGGCGGTCTTCTACGTCAACCTGCCGTTTGTCGTGCTGGCGCTGGTGATCCTGTGGCGCTTCTTTCCGCGCGTCGGCTCCAGCGGACGCCACCTGCCGATCGACTTCGGCGGTGCCATCACCAGCGTCGGCGGCATCGTGCTGCTATTGCTGGCGCTGAGCCTGGGCGGCCGCGAATTCGCGTGGACGTCGCCAGAGGTGGTCGCGCTGCTGAGCTGCGGCGTGGCGGTGCTGGCGCTGTTTCTGTGGCTGGAGACGCGCGCCACGGACCCGGTACTGCCCTTGAGCTTGCTGCGCAACAACGTCGTGGCCATCTCCTCCACCAACTCGCTGGCGCAGTCCATGGGCCAGATCTCGCTGGCGCTGTTCGTGCCGCTGTATGCCCAGGGCGTGCTGGGCACCAGCGCCACCGTGAGCGGCACGATCATGATTCCACTGCTCGTCGGCATGGTCATCAGCAACATCACCGTGGGCTTCTGGATCGCGCACATCGGACGCTACAAGGCGTTCGCGATTGTCGGCTTCGGCCTGGCGGTGGCCGGTTTCGGCATGCTGTCCGTGTTCGGGCCGACGACGCCCTTCGCGGTGCTCGGCGGCTGCCTGGCGATGCTCGGCGTCGGGATCGGCATGATCTTCCCCACGCTGACCCTCTCGTATCAGAGCGCGGTGGAGTTTTCAGAGCTGGGCGTGGCCACCTCGCTCAACCAGTTCTGCCGCTCGATGGGTGGCACGCTGGGCAGCGCCATCTTCGGCAGCATCCTGGTCCTGCGCTTCACGACGGGGCTGCACGGCGGCCTGCCGCAGGCGGTAGGCGAGTGGATCGACAGTCCGGATGCGGCCGGAGTACGCGATCCGCAGAGCGTGTTGAATCCAGACGCGACGGCCGCGTTGCGGGATCAGCTCGCGGTTCTGTTTCCGAACGTGCCCAACGTCGCCGACCAGGTGCTCAAGGCGATTCAGGACAGTCTCGGGTCGGCGCTGCACCTGGTCTTCTTTATCGGGGCGCTGGTGATGCTGTGCGGCTTCGTCGGCAGTATCGTGTGGCGCGAGATTCCCATGCGCCGCGTCAGCCGGCCGAGTGCCACACTCCGCGAGCCGACGCCGGTCATCGAGGGTGCCTGATAGCAAATCAAGACCGAGCTCCGCGCATCGAGAGTGAAATGCGGCGGCGGGCGTGATCGACCTCCAGGACCGTG
This sequence comes from Chloroflexota bacterium, assembly GCA_019242065.1. Next base: position 5,138 of record JAFAWJ010000572.1, on the reverse strand, counting down.
ACCTGGACCGGCTGCTGCACGCGCACCACCTCGTTGGGATCACGCACGAAGTGGTTGGCCAACTGGCTGATGTGCACCAGTCCGTCCTGGTGCACGCCGATGTCGACGAAGGCGCCAAAGGCCGTGACATTGGTGACAATGCCCGGCAGCTGCATGCCCGGTTTGACGTCGTCCAGCGTGCGGATGCCTTCCTGGAACTGGACCACCTCGAACGTCGCGCGCGGATCGCGACCGGGCCTGGTCAGCTCTGAGACGATATCTGTTAGCGTCGGAAGTCCGACGGACGCCGTCACATATCGCCCGAGGTCCAGGCGCGCCCGCACGCTGTCGGAGTCAATCAGCTCCGTGACGGTCACGCCCAGGTCCGACGCCATACGGTCCACCAGGGTGTACGACTCCGGGTGGACCGCCGACTGGTCCAGCGGATTCGACGCACCGTGGATCCGCAGAAAGCCGGCCGCCTGCTCAAACGCCTTCGGACCCAGCCTCGGCACCCGCTCCAGGTCCTGCCGACGACGGAACGGCCCGTGCTCCGCGCGATAGCGCACGATGTTGTCGGCCACCGTCGGACTCAATCCAGAGACGTAGGTCAGCAGCTGTTTCGACGCGGTATTGACCTCCACTCCGACAAAGTTCACGCATGAGGTCACCACGTCGTCCAGCGAATGGCGCAGCGCGTCCTGGTCCACGTCGTGCTGATACTGTCCAACTCCGATGCTCTTGGGGTCGATCTTCACCAGCTCCGCGAGCGGATCCATCAACCGACGGCCGATCGACACCGCGCCGCGCACCGTGATGTCGCGGTCTGGAAACTCCTGGCGCGCGACGTCCGATGCGGAGTAAATCGAGGCGCCGGATTCGTTGACCATCACCACTGACACCGAACGCGGCACATCCAGGCCGCGCACGAACGCCTCCGTCTCACGCCCACCGGTGCCGTTGCCGATCGCGATGGCTTCGACGTGGTGCTCTCGAACCAGCCGCAGCACGGTCTCGGCGGCTTCGCGACGACGCTGCTGACCCTGGTCCGGGTACACCACGGTGTCGTACACAAGTTGGCCCTGCGCGTCGAGCACAACGGTTTTGCAGCCGGTGCGCAGACCCGGATCAATCGCCAGCATCCGCTTCTGACCCAGCGGTGGGGCCAGCAGCAACTGGCGGAGGTTCTGCGCAAACACGTCGATGGCCGCCGAATCCGCGCGCTGCTTGGCGTCGGCGCGCGCCTCGGTTTCCATCGAGCGCGCCAGCAAACGTTTGTAACTATCGCGGACCGCCGCGCGCACCTGCTCCGCGGAGCGACTCGCGCCTCTGACAAAGAGACGCTCCAGAATGGCCAGCGCCGCATCCTCCGGCGGCTGAATGCCGCACGTCAGGATCTCCTCTGCTTCGCCACGGAACATGGCCAGCACGCGATGCGACGGCGCCCGGGCGACCGGCTCCGACCAGTCGAAGTAGTCGGCAAACTTCACACCGCTGGCTTCTTTGCCCGTCCGCACCTGGGTGCGGATCACGCCACGTTGCGAGAACAGGCGACGGATGCGGGCGCGCGCCTCGGCGTCGTCGTTGACGCGTTCGGCCAGGATGTCGCGCGCACCCTGCAGCGCGGCCTCGCGTGTCGGAACGGCCAGCTCGTCTGTGACGTCCGCGCCGGTTGGCGTGACGAACGCAGTCGCAGCCTCGAGGGGATCCACACGTGGGTCCTGTCGGACAAGTATGTCGGCCAGGGGTTCCAGACCCCGGTCGCGCGCGGCTGAGGCGCGGGTGCGTCGCTTCGGACGGAACGGCTGGTAGATGTCTTCCAGCGATGCCAGTGTTTCGGCGGACTCCAGCCGGCCGCGCAGGTCCGGCGTCAGAAGGTCGCGCTCCTCGAGTGAGGCGACGATCGCCCGCCGGCGGTCGTCGAGCGCCGCCAGTTGCCCCAGTCGATCGCGAATCGCGCTGATCACCACTTCGTCCAGCGAGCCAGTTGCTTCTTTGCGATAGCGCGCCAGAAACGGCACCGTCGCACCTTCGCCGAGCAGATCAGCCGTCGCCTGGACCTGGGCCACACCCAGTCCCATCTCGCGCGCGATGCGGGCGACGTGCGCCCCGTTCACGACGGGTTCAGCACGTAGCGGGCGATATCCGCGTGGGTCGCCCACCACACGCCATGGTGCCCGGCGATGTACTCGATCAGCTCCTCCAGGATGACCACCCGCGAGCGGTGGCCGCTAATGTGCGGGTGCATGGTCAGCTGGAACATGCCGGCCTCGGCGTAAGCGCGATCGAACTCGTCACGCCAGATGCTCAACACATGCCGTGGCGTGGTGTACGGCCGAGCGGCGGTATACCGATCGAAGTTGAAGTAGGGTGCGTCGTCGCGGATCCACTCCACTGGAATCTCGACGACACCGGTCGCCTCGTCGTCCGCCATCAGCTCGTAGGGCTCGTCGTCGGCCATCAACGACGAGTCGTACAGCAGACCCAGCTCGCGCACGATGGGCAGCGTCGCATCGCTGAAATCCCAGGACGGCGTGCGCAGTCCGACCGGTCGCCGACCGGTGATGCGCTCCAGCGTATCCGCGCACCGAAAGGCGAGATCGCGCTCGTCCTGCGGATCGAGCAGCATGTTGCGCTCGTGGATCCAGCCGTGCAAGCCCAGCTCGTGTCCGTCCGCCACGTAGCTGCGCGCTTCGTCTGGATGGAGCAGGGCCGAGACGGCCGGCATGTAAAAGCTGGCTGGGATCGATCGGCGCCCGAGCAGGTCCAGGATGCGTCTGGCGCCCACCCGCGCGCCGTACTCGCCCTGGCTGAGCCGGCCCGGGCGGGTCTCACCATCGCGCAGCGGGATCGTCTCGTGATCGGCGTCGAACGACAGCGCGACCGCGACCCGCGCGCCGTTCGGCCAGGCGTCGGGCGCCAGGGAACGGCCGGCGCGAACGCGCGTGACGTGCCCACGCCAGGTCGCTTCGTCCCACCGCCAGGTCTGCGGATCCTCAGCCATCGCTCTGTGCCCGCGCGCGCGCTTCGACGATGCTCGGCTGGCCGATCAGGGTTGGTGGCATGCGGTGAGGATAGACCGCAGCTTGTCCGGATTGGAGACGGAGTACACGACCTGGATCTGCCCGTCGCGGACGACGAGGAGGATCACGCCGTATGGCGTGCCGTTGCGCATCGCGACAATTGCCGGCTGGCCATTGACCTCCTCGATCCAGGCGCGATCGACCGGCATCTTGCGCAGGTTGCCCAGGAAGCCGCGTACCACGTGGTCCCGCGAATGCAGCGGCCGCAGCGACGCCACCGCTTTGCCCCCGCCGTCGCCGACGGCCACCACGTCTTCGGCCAGCAGACCGAGGAGGCCGTCGACATCGCCCACCGTGGCTGCGCGCATGAACTGCTCGGTCAGTTGCTCCTGGTGGTCACGAGTCGACTCGAAGCGCGACTCCGCGCCAGCCAGGTGCTGGCGCGCACGATGAAAGGCTTGCCGACAGTTGGCCGCGCTCTTGCCGACGATGGACGCGATCTCGGCATACTCGTAGTCGAACACTTCGCGCAGCACGAAGACCGCGCGCTCCACCGGCGACAGCTTTTCCAGCATCAGCAGAAACGCAAACGACAGCGACTCGCGGAGCACCACGCTGTCGGTCAGGTCGGATCGACCCGTGGTCACCAGCGGCTCCGGCAGCCACGGGCCGACGTACACCTCGCGCTGAACGCGCGCCGACCGCAGCTGGTCCATGCACAGGCGCACCACGACGGTGGCCAGGAAGGCGCGCACCGAGCGAACGTCTTCGGGTCGCGCGCGGTCCCAGCGCAGGAACGCTTCCTGGAGGACGTCCTCCGTGTCGGAGACGCTGCCCAGCAAGCGGTAGCCGACCGAAAACAGATAGCTGCGCTGTGACTCGAAGGCGGCGACCCGCTCATCCAGCCGGTGTTCGGAGACGGGCATGTCACACGCAGTATCGATCACGCCGCGCGCAAGACCGGCGCCAGCACTCCGCCGCGCAGGATCTGCTGCGCCGACTCGCGCGCGCTGGCCAGTCCGGCGTCGATCAGGTAGCCGCGCGGCCCGACCCAGTCACCAGCGAAGTACAGGTTGTCCACGTCCGGACTGTGGTGCGGGAGTCGACCCTGGAGTCCGTGGCTGGTGGCCAGCGGCAGGCTGCCCACGGCCAGCAGATGCGGGAGGAACCGCCGCTCGACGGCGAGCGCTTGCCAGCCTGGCTGCACGTCGTCCACGAACGCCTCCAGTCGGGCTCGCGCCTCCAGCGGCTGCGCGGGACGTCGCGGGTCAAGCTGCATCACCGCGTGCAGCACGGCGCCCGCCTCCGGGGCCAGCCGCGCGAACTCTGACTGGACGGTCATGAACAGCGGCTGTTCCAGGTCGAACACCACCGGATGCTGCGGCGCCGGCAGACGACTCAAGGCCAGGTCGAGACATGCAACGTGAACCGGGACGCAGTCGGCCAGGGCACTGTGAAGATGCGGCGCCGTGGCCGCCGGCACCAGGCGCCGCGCGTCCTCGGGCGTGCCCGCCAGGACGACACTGGTCGCGGCCACGTGGCGTCCATCGTGCAGCCTGACCCCGCTGGCAGACCCCTTGTCAACCTCGACGGCCTCGACCGACGCCGAGGTCTGGATCTCCACGCCGGCCGAGGTGGCCGCACCGCGGAGTGCGTCGACCAGGTGCTGCCAGCCGCCCTCGACATAGTGAATCGGATGCCTGAACGACTGCTGCAAACGCGCGACCAGCACGTCAGCACTGGCCAGGTCGAGCGCGGTGGTGTACAGGCTGACGTTGGCCGACGAAGTCAACAGGCGTCGGATCATCGGCCGGCGGGTGACGGACGCGATCCAGTCCGCCACCGACTGGTCCGCCAGGCGCTCCGACTTGAGCAGGCCGAGGCGCAGAAACACGCCCAGCATCTCGCGCTTGTCGGCGGCGCTCAGCAGATTGGTGCGCACCATGTCGGTGAGCGAGGCTGGAAACGGCTGGAGACCGCCAGCGTCGCGAACGAACGCGTGGCCCGGCGAACCGTGGGTGTACTGCACGCCCAGCTCAGACAGGACGCTCGAGGCCGCACCGCCGGTGTACAGCGCGTGCACGCCGCGATTCAGGACGAAGCCGGACGGCGAATCGGACGCCGCGCGACCGCCCA
>JAFAWJ010000271.1 GCA_019242065.1 Chloroflexota bacterium | reverse complement strand
TTGCGAACGGTGGTCGGCGAGTTGCTGGACAGGTCGACGTAGATCGTGCCTTTCGGCATGGAGTCCAGCAACCCGTCGGGTCCGGCCGCGACAGCCTCGACTTCGGGCGGGCCTGGCAGTGAGGTGAAGACGATTTCGGCGCTGCTGGCCGCTTCCGCGACGCTGCTCGCGCGGCGCGCGGTCGGTGTTTGGGTGAGCCGCGTGACCGCCTCGGGGTTCAGGTCAAATGCCGCGACGTCGTGGCCAGCCTCGGCCACGTGACGCGCCATGTGCTGACCCATGTGTCCCAGTCCGATGAATCCAACCTGCATGCGGCTATGTCACCACATCGCGCAGGTGATGCACCATCGAGCCTATGTCACTCAGGTCCAAGCTCGACGGCCCCCTGCCCGTCACCGCTCCCCTCGTGCTCAACCCGCTCATGGCCCGCATGGTCGAGTCGATGGGCTTCGGCGCGGGCTACCTCGGCGGTGGCGCGACCGGCTACGCCAAGGTGGCTCTCGAGGCCAACCTGAACCTGACCGAGATGTGTCAGGCGGCGATCGACATCGGCGCCGTCAGCTCGCTGCCGCTCATCTTCGACGCGGCATGCGGCTTTGGCGACCCGATGCACGTCCACCGCACGATTGGCATGGCCGAAGCGGCCGGCTTCGCGGCCATCGAGATTGAGGACCAGCTGGTGCCCAAGCGTGCCCATCATCACGTGGGCATCGAACACATGATCCCGCTCGAGCTGATGGCCGCCAAGGTGCGTGAGGCGGTCGCGGCGCGGCGCGATCCTGACTTTCTGATCGTGGCGCGGACCAACGCCATGCGGGCCGGGACGTTCGACGAGGCGCTGCGGCGGGGCGAGGCGTACCGCTCGGCGGGCGCTGATTTGCTCCTCTTGTCGATGGCGCGGACGCCCGAGCAATTGCGGGCGATCGCCGAGCGGCTAGATGGGCCATTCATGTACCTGGCTGGGCGTGGCGGGCTGGCTGGGCTGGGCATGACGCTCGAGGAGCTGGGCGGGCTGGGGTATCGGCTGATCGCCGATCCGACGACGCCGCTGCTGGCCGCCTACGCCGCCTGGCAACAGGTGTATCGCGACCTGGCTGACGGCTTCGGGGTGCACGCCACGCCTGACCCGGCGTGGTCCGCGCTGGAAAAGGACATGTTCGACGTGATCGGGCTGGAGGGCCTGCTGGCAATCGAGCGCGCCACTGTCGAGCGCTAAGACGGCGTGGATCTGGCCAGTGCGTTGCCGATCAGCCCCGGGTGGGTGACCAGCGGAGCCTTGCGCGCGATAGGCGGCTGGCCGAGCAACTCGACGCCGAGCGGGTCGCTGGCGGCGTACCTCGCGTATGCTCAGGGGGTGCTGTCGCGAGAAGAGAACGAGCTGCTGACACGGGTCGGCCCGGGCGCCCCGATGGGCAACCTGCTGCGCTGCTTCTGGCAGCCGTTCGCCCTGAGTACCGAACTGCCGCACGCCGACAGTGACCCGCTGCGCGTCAAGTTGCTGGGCGAAGACCTGGTCGCCTTCAGAGACACGCACGGCCGTGTCGGACTCATCCAGAACAACTGCCCCCATCGCGGCGCCTCGATGTTTTTCGGCCGTAACGAAGAGGCCGGCCTGCGCTGCGTCTATCACGGGTGGAAGTTCGACGTCGACGGCACGTGCGTCGACATGCCCAACGAGCCCGCCGAATCGGATTTTCGCAGCAAAGTCACCGCGACTGCGTATCCAACGGTCGACCGGGGTGGGGTGCTGTGGGCTTACCTCGGCCCCAAGACCGCCGACCGTCCCACGCCGCCGGAGCTCGAGTGGACGCACGTCCCCGAGTCGCATCGCGTCGTCACCAAGCGCATCCAGTTCTGCAACTACCTGCAGAATGTCGAAGGCGAAGTCGACTCCAGCCACGTCTCGTTCCTGCACAGCCGCGACAACTCGTCCGCCGACTCCGCTGGCATCCGTCCGTCCGATTTTCGCTCGACGCTGCCCAATTACATGGCCCGCGACCGTGCGCCGCGCTTTTTCGTCCTGCCCACCGACTACGGCATCCTCATCGG
>JAFAWJ010000128.1 GCA_019242065.1 Chloroflexota bacterium | reverse complement strand
TCCGCACGGCGGCGGCCATCCCTGACACCTTGACCGCCGCTGGATGGCGGCGGTCGTCGGGAATGTGGGAGGAACCGGGTTTCCTATGCAGTTCTGGCCAGTCGTCCTGCTGGCGGGCCTGATCGCGATCGGCTTCGCGTTCTGGCTAGCGCGCGACGTGCTCAGCCGAGACCGCGGCACCAAAGCCATGCAAGAAGTGGCCGCGCTGATCTTCGAGGGCGCGATGGCGTTCCTGAATCGCCAGTACCGGACCATCGCCATGCTGGCGGTGGTGGCCGCCATCATCATCGGCGGCCTCATCGGTATTCTGGCCGGTAGCCCCGAGCAGGGCCTGAAGACGGCTATCGGCTTCCTGGTCGGCGCCTTCTGCTCGGGCCTGGCCGGCTTCATCGGCATGTACATCGCCGTCCAGGCCAACCTGCGCACCGCCGCCGCCGCCCAACGCGGCGTGCGTGACGCCATCAACGTCTCGCTGCGCGGCGGCGCCGTCTCGGGCTTCCTGGTCGTTGCCCTGAGCCTGCTGGGCGTGCTCGGCATCTATGCCGCCTTCGGCGGCTTCAGCCTCAATCCGGCCGGGCCGGCCCAGAGCGGCCCGGCCCTGGTGCCCTTCCAGATCGTCGGCTTCGGCTTCGGCGCCTCCTTCGTGGCCCTCTTCGCCCAGCTCGGCGGCGGCATCTACACCAAGGCGGCCGACGTCGGCGCCGACCTGGTCGGCAAAGTCGAAGCCGGCATCCCCGAAGACGACCCGCGCAACGCGGCCGTGATCGCCGACCTGGTTGGCGACAACGTCGGCGACTGCGCCGGCCGCGGCGCCGACCTGTTCGAGTCGACGGCCGCCGAGAACATCGGCGCCATGATCCTCGGCGTCGCGCTGTACGTGGTCACCGGCAACACCTCGTGGGTCTTCTTCCCGCTGGTGGTGCGCTCGGTCGGCATCATCGCCTCCATGGTCGGCATCCTGGCGGTGGCCGTCGGCGACGTGTCCGACCCCCAGCGCAAGCTGGACCAGGGCTACTGGGCCATGACCGTCGTCGCGGCGATCGGCATCTTCGGCACGGTGTGGATCATGCTCGACCACAACTACTGGTTCGCGCTGGCTGGCCTGACCGGACTACTGACCAGCGTCGCGTTCGTGTACATCACCCAGTACTACACCGCGGGTGGCTGGCGGCCTGTCCAGGAGCTGGCGCGCGCCTCGCGCACGGGACCCGCAACCAACATCATCTCGGGCTTCGCCGTCGGTTTGGAAAGCACCGGTGTCACGGCCATCATCATCTCCATTGCCCTCGGCCTCTCGTACTACTTCGGTACGCAGGCCGCCACGCTGACCCCTGCGCTGGCGGGCGGCAACGTCAACCCGGGCCTGTTCGGGACCGCCGTGGCGACCATGGGCATGCTGACGACGGTGGCCTACGTGCTGTCGATGGACACCTTCGGACCGATCACCGACAACGCCGGCGGCATCGCCGAGTTCTCACAAGCCCCGGCCGACGTCCGCCACATCACCGACGTCCTGGATGGCGTCGGCAACACCACCAAGGCGCTGACCAAGGGCTACGCGGTTGGCTCGGCTGCCCTGGCGGCGTTCCTGCTGTTTTCTGCCTACCTGGACGAAGTCAAAATCGGCGAGCACGTCACGACCTTCCCGGTCGACCTGTCGAACGTCACCGTGTTCATCGGTGGGTTCCTGGGGTTGATGCTGATCTTCCTGTTCAGCTCACTGGCGATCCGCGCCGTGGGCAATGCGGCGGGCGCCATCATCGAGGAGGTCCGCCGCCAGTTTCGGGAGCACCCCGGCATCATGGAGGGCACGGAGAAGCCCGATTACAGGCGCGCCGTGGACATCACCACCCGCGCCGGCCTTCACGAGATGATCTTTCCCGGTCTGCTCGCCGTCCTGTATCCAATCGTCGTCGGCGTCGTGCTGAAGGCCGAAGCCGCCGCCGGTCTGTTGATGGTCGGCACCATGGGCGGCATTATGATGGCGACCGTGCTCAACAACTCGGGCGGCACGTGGGACAACGCCAAGAAGTACATCGAGCTCGGCATGCTCAAGGGCGACGGCGGCACGGTGCTGGGCAAGGGCACCGACGCGCACGCCGCCTCGGTGGTCGGCGATACGGTGGGCGATCCGTTCAAGGACACGGCTGGCCCGTCGCTGCACGTGCTGATCAAGCTGCTCAGCACCATTACCTTGGTAATGGCGCCGCTGTTCATTCGCTAAAGCGGGTCGTCTAAAGAGAGCGTTGCGTCAGTGACGGCGGTCGGAGTGCCGAAGGGCGAGTTCGTCGCGGCATGTTCCGGCCGCGGCCTGTTGCGCAAGAGTCACTAAGGCCGGCGCGTGCGCCTGGCGGAGGCGCTCGAGGAAACGGCCACCGCGACGTTGCGCCGCGTGGCCGAGGCGCACGGGCTGGCGCACGACGAGGGCACCACGCGCGACGAGTTGATCGCGCGCATCGCGGATCGTCTCGCCGAGCCCACCTATCTCGACGAACAGGCCCGCGGCCTGACCGACGCCGAACGCTCGGTGCTGACCTCAGCCCGCGCGTCGGCCGGCGAGCTGCGCGGCCTGCTGGTGGATAGCGACCACCCCGGGGCCGCCGAAGACCTGGCCAACCGTGGCTGGCTGTACCGCGTGTTTGCCGCGGGCGGCCCGCTGCGGGGCGAGGTGTACGTGGTGCCAGACGAGGTGCTCGCGGTGCTGCCGGCCGCCGAGCCCGTGACGATGCCTCCAGCCGACGCACCCGTGCCGGCTGAGCCGCGCTGGAGCGATCCCGCCTTCAGCGTGCTGACACTGGTCAGTGCCCTGACTCGACCCGGCGGCCAGCTCGAGGAGGAGGTGCGCAGCTGGTCGGAGGAGCCCGGCGGCTGGGCGTGGGACGCGCGATGGAGCTTCGTGCGACACGTGGCGCTGTCGGCCGGCTGGCTGGTGCACCGCGCGGATGGCGGCCTGGCGCCGGCGCCGCACCTGCCGCGGCTGCTCGACGATCCGCGGACCGTCGCCGATCGTGCCTGGCGAGCGTATGCGCGCGACGCGAGCTGGTCGGACATGGCGCAGGCTGGCATTGCCGAGGTGCCGGCGGAAGCGCGCGACGGGACCGAGCTAGTGGACATCGTCGGCGTGCGCCGAGCGATCACCGCGGTCGTCGAGCAGTTGCCCGAAGGCGGCTGGCTGCGTCTGGATGCCTTGTCCGATTGGCTGCGGCAGCGGCACCCGACGCTGGTGCGCGAACAGCTCAGTCCCCGCGGGCTGCTGGCGTTGCATGAGGTCGGCTGGTCGCAGGTTGAGGCCGCGCTCCTGCGCTACGTGGTGCTGGGACCGCTGTACTGGCTGGGGGTCGTGGCCGCCAGCCGTGACGGGCAGCTGATCTCACGCCGGACGCGGACATCCGGCGCGGGCGCCGCTGGGCCCGAAGCGTGCCGCTGGGAGGGCGTCGCCGACCTGGTGGCGCCGGCCACCACGCGGCTGGGGGCGCTGCTGCGCGCGGAACAGTACCTGGTCCTGCGCGAGCGCTCGCGGGTCTCGCGCTATCACCTGGTCCAGGCGCACGTTGCCGCGGCGCTCGCGAGCGGCGGCTCGATCGACGATTGCCGTGTGCTGTTGGGCCAGTTGACGCAGGCGAACGTGCCGGACGCGGTCGACGAGCGCTTGCGAGTCTGGGACCAGCGTTTCGGGGCGCTGGTGATCCGTCCGGCGGTGCTGCTGGAGGGTCGCTCGGCGGGTGACGTGGACGCCGTCGCGGGTGACGAGCGCGTGCGGTCGTTCGTGCGCGGGCGGGTCGCGCCGACGCTGGTCGAGGTGGCGGCCGCCGATGCGCTGGAGCTGGCGGCGGCGTTGCGGGCCTCCGGCCACCTGCCGAGAGTCGACGCCGCGTTGCGGCTGGCGGCGGACGCGAAAAGCGCCTACGCGGGCCTGGTGGATGAACAGGTGCTGGAGTTTCTGCTGGTCAACTTGCTGGCGTTTCAGCTGGCGTGGCCGGAGCGCCTGGCGGAGCTGGAGGGCTCGACGGCGCTCATGGAGCGGCTCGAGCACCAGTTTCCGCCGGCACGCCTGGCCGAGCTGCGGGCGGCGGCGAAGCGGCTGGCGGGCGGGCTGGGTAGCCGCCCGGCGCCCGCCACGGCGCGTCGGCGGCCGGGCAGCCGCGCCAAGCCGCTCAAACCAAAATTGTGACACGCACGAGACGCTTTTCGGCCGCCGTGTGACGCTTTTTGCTGGGCGCGTGACGCTTTTGGCCTGGGCCGAGATGCTGCGTGTGACGCCCGAGGCGCGATGCTCAAGCGCATGCTGCTGTGGCAGATCGCCAGAGGCTGTCGGGTATACTCGCCGCGGGATTTTGTAGACGAGTTATGCCTGAGATTGCTGATTTGTTGCGCCTGGAGCGGCGCAGTGACCTGCCCGCGATTCGGCCGGGCGACACGGTGCGCGTCCACGTGCGGGTGGTCGAGGGCAACCGCGAGCGGCCGCAGATGTTCGAAGGGGTGGTGCTCGAGGTCAAGAAGCCCAACGCGTATGACGGCTGCTTCCGTGTGCGGCGGGTGACGCATGGCGTGGGTGTCGAGCGCACGTTCATGTTCCAGTCACCGCGCGTCGAGAAGGTCGAAGTCGCACGGCACGGTGCGGTGCGGCGCGCCAAACTGTTTTACCTGCGGGGTTTGACGGGCAAGGCGGCGCGCATCAAGGAAAAGGGCAGCCGTCGCGGCGGCCAGGGCCAGTCGGCGCGGGCTGGCGCAGGGGCACGCGCCGCCGGGTGATTGTCCCCACGCTTGCGCGCGAATGGGCGCTCTGGCGAGCCGGAGCGCGCCGCGTGGCGGGTGTGGACGAAGTTGGCATGGCGTGCCTGGCCGGGCCAGTGGTGGCCGCGGCGCTGGTGGTGAAGCCGTATTGCCGCAAGATCCCTGGCGTGCGCGACTCGAAGACGCTGTCACTGCAACAACGGGAGCGGCTGTACCCCGAGATTCTCAAACGCGCCGCGGCGGTGGGTGTCGGCGCCGCGTCCGTGGGCGAGATCAACCAGCTGAATATCTACCATGCCTCGCACCTGGCGATGTGGCGTGCGCTGCGGCGGGTGCAGCCGTGTGACCACGCGCTGATCGACGGGCTGTCGATCCGCGATATCGAGCTCGGGCCGCATACGACGGTGGTCGACGGCGACGCGCTGTCGTACGCGATTGCCAGCGCCTCGATCGTGGCCAAGGTCACGCGCGACCGGCTGATGGCCAAGCTGGCGCGGCGCTACCCCGGCTACGGGTGGGAGCAGAACGTGGGCTACGCCACGAGCCGCCACCGACAGGGCTTGCGGGAGCATGGCATCACCCCCTTTCACCGTACGGGCTTCGGCTCCGTGAAGCTGATGCTGCTGCAACCCACAACCTTCGACGACCTGATTGATCAACTGGACCAAGCGGAGGCCCAAGTGCCTGTCCTTGTATGACCCTGGTTACTGGCCGACGTGGCGAACGTCTCGCGGAGGCGTACCTGGTCGGTCTGGGCGCCGAGCTGCTCGAGCGCAACTACCACGTTCAATACGCCGAAGCTGACCTCATCCTCAAACACGAGGGGGAGTTGGTGGCGGTCGAGGTCAAAACCCGTGACGTCGCCGACTTTGTCCAGCCCGAGGAGTGTGTGCGTCACGCGCAGCTCTCGCGTGTCGTACGTGCGCTCACTACCTACGCCCAGGACAATGACCTCCTGGAGCTCCCCTTCCGCATCGACGTCATCCTGATCGTCACCGAAACCAACGGCGACGTCCTCCGCTTCGACCACCTCCAGAGCGTCTACCCCTGGTGAAGGAGCGCCTCCACAAAGTCCTGGCGCACGCCGGCGTCGCCTCGCGCCGCGCCGCCGAACGGATGATCCGCGACCGCCGCGTGCGCGTCAACGGCGCGCTCGTGGTCGAGCTCGGCACCCAGGTCGACCCGACGCGCGACCGTATCGAGGTCGACGGCCGACCCCTCGATCGCGGCGAGACCGCGCATCACTATCTGGCCCTCAACAAACCGCTCGGCGTGGTCAGCACCGCCCACGACCCCGACGGCCGGCCGACGGTGGTCGAGCTGGTGCACGCCTCGCGCCGCGTGTACCCCGTCGGTCGACTGGACATCGATTCGGAAGGACTGGTGTTGCTTACCGACGACGGCGAGCTGACCTTTCGGCTGACGCACGCTCGCTTCGGCATCGAGAAGGAGTACCAGGTGCGCGTCGCGTGCCAGGATTTCGGCGAGCGACACCTGGATCAGCTGCGACACGGCGTGGTGCTGGAGGATGGGCTGGCGCGCGCGGTGCGCGCGCAACTGGTCAGGCCTGGACAACGCGAGGCCATCGTCCGTGTAGTGCTGGTCGACGGCCGGCAGCGCCAGGTGCGACGCATGCTCGCGGCCGTCGGCTGCGCGGTCGAGGAGCTGCAGCGCATCAGGATCGGGCCGTTGCTGCTGGGCGAGCTGCGCGCCGGCCAGCATCGCGAGCTGCGCCCGCGCGAGGTCGACGCGCTGCGCGCCTCCGTGGGGCTGGAGGCATGACGCGGCTGTCGGTCGGCGCTGTTAGCGTGACTGCGGCGTGGGTCGGCCTGGAAGCATGACGCGGCTGTCGGTCGGCGTTGGTAGCGTGACTGCGGCGTGGGTCGGCCGGGAGGCGTGACGGCGTCGGCAGCGCCCTATGTGATCGCGCTCGACGGTCCGGCGGCCTCGGGCAAGAGCAGCGTCGGCCTCGAGGTGGCGCGGCACCTGGGTCTGGGCTTTTTCGACACG
>JAFAWJ010000087.1 GCA_019242065.1 Chloroflexota bacterium | reverse complement strand
CTACGATGTCCGCATTCTGGTCCGGGCCGTTCGATCAGACACTATTCCTCGAGCGCGGCGTGTCCGTGGCACCGAGGTCGAGCATGATTTGCGCCGGCGCGCCAGCGTCGTGCACGGATCAGAGGTACGTACGCAATGACCCCAGCCCCGTTTGGGGTCAGACGATACGGACATAGCTCGGGCGTCCCAGATCCAGCATGCGGTTGAGAACATGGACCGCCACGTTGACCTCAGTCACCCGAGGTTCGTCTATACGTGCGCGCAGCCCGTCGCCGACCACCTGTTTCCATCGCCCGATCGCCGCCTCGATAGTCAGAACGCAATCGCCAAAATGGTTCGCGTTCACCGTCCGAGCCGGTCGGGACGACATAGCGGATCTCGACGCTGCCGTCGGTGACGACCACGCGGTCAACCAGCAATTCGAGCAGCGCCCGCTTTCGGTCGAAATCGGCTCCAGCCAGACCGTCACGCACACGCTGACAGAACGCTTCGGCATGAGCGGCCAGACCAGCCGTCTCATCCTGACGCTCGGTGTCCTGCACAAGCTCATGCTCTTGCCGGTCCAGCGCCTGCAATCGGTTATCAGCATCGCGTCGATGTCGCTCGTACTCGGCCAGCGGTATGACGCCGGCGAGATAGGCGTCCGTGAGCCGCTCGCGTTGTTGACCCAGGGCGGCGCGGCCGCGGCGCAGATTGGCCTGACGTGCCTGCAACTCCTGTGGCAGCCAGTGCCCGCCGCGCGCCCGTTCCATGGCGTGCGCGATCATCTCCGGTGCAGCCAGGACCTCGCAGAGATCACCCCAGACCAGCTCCTCCAGCGCACGGGCTGGGATGTAGCGCGCCGGACAGCGCTCGCTGGAAAGCAGCAGTCGTGACCGTGTTTTGGTCCGGCAGACGTAATACTCATAGTCTGGTTGCATGTGTAGACCTAAACAGCCCAGGCGGCAGCGGCCGCAGCTGACCAAGCCGCGCAGGAGATACGAGTGAACCCGATTGTTGCGTCGTGCCATCTGGCGATTATAGGTTAATCGCTCCTGAGCGCTGTCGAACTGATTCTGGCCGATGATGGCGGGTACGGGAGCAACCGCGATCCATTCGGCGGCGTCCACAGCCCGATTGGCACCCGTGCCACTGCGGCCAACTGGAAGCAGAGCCGAGCGGCGGCGCTCGGCAGGGCGCGTGCGGGCACGATTGGCGAAGATCTGGCCGAGATAGGTCGGGTTGGTCAGCACGCCGTGCAGGGCCGAGCTGTTCCAGGTCCTGTGCCCCCGCGGCGAGACAATGCCGAGCTGGTCGAGACGCCGCTGCAGGCCATAAATCGGCATGGCTTCGTCGGCAAACCAAGTGAACAGATCACGCACCACCGCGGCTTCGGCCTCGTCCAGTCTTACTCCGGCCGGATCGCGCGGCCGCTCAGGGTCAAGCCGATAGCCATAGGGCGGCCTCGTCCAGGGCAGCAAGGTGCCGGCGCGCAGCTTGCGCAGTCGACCACGACGCATGCGCTCGGTGATCAGACTGCGCTCATACTCCGCGACCGCGCCGCGGATCTGCAGTAGGAGCTGGTCGTGCGGGTCGCGGCTCATCGGCCGGTCGAGAAACACCACCTCCGCTCCATGCTTCTGCAGTTCCTCAACCAGAAGCGCCTGGTGCACGTAGTTGCGCGCCAGCCGATCCGGTTCGGTGATCAGGATGCGGTCCAGTCTGGCATTGGCGGCGATGTCGCGCAGGCGATCCAGGCCAGGCCGTCTCAGACTGGCACCGCTATAGCCATCGTCGCGAAAGACGTCGTCCGCCGTCAAGGTCCAGCCCTGCTGTTCGACATGGGCACGCAGGCGGTCGAGTTGCTGATCAGTCGTTTGCGTCTGGACTTGGCGCATGGTCGATACCCGAGCGTAAATGGCTACTTGCATGGTGGCTCTCCGTGGATACGCCCGCCGGAGTGTCGCCAGTGGGAACGTCCAGAGCCACGGTCGGCATCGATAGGAGCCAATGATAGGCTTGATCCCACCGTCGCTCCGCCGCCGGATGGCTGACCGGGCACCGTGTCACCGTCCACTGCTGTTGCTTCATGATCTGCTCCGAGAGGGCAAGACCCCTTCGAAACAGCAGCAACAGTCCGCGGCGACGGGAGACGATCAGGTTTGGGCGGACTGCGACGCCATGACAGCACCAACCTGCCGTACCGGCTCAGACAGAATTTAGCGTTTGCAAATAGACCATCTCGACTTTGGCGCGCCTGGTGTAGCCAGACGCTTTCTGCCAGGTCATGCGACCGTTCTCGGCGATGCACTGGAGGTGACGATCGCGCTGCGTTGGCGCAGTCGCAGCCTTCTCGCTCAGCACCGCTGTAGAGCGCGGCGGCACGATCACCGCCGCATCAGGGTGACGCTCGGCAACATCGGCGTAGACGCCATCTTGGTCATAGGCGCCATCCGCGGTGACCGATGACAGCGGGGCGATAACCTGGTCGAGCAACGGGCCAAGCTGCGCCGCATCGTCCACCGCCTTGCTGGTCAGCGCCGCCGCGACGATCTGGCCGGTATCAGCATCCACACCGAGATGCAGCTTGCGCCACGACCGGCGCGTCCGGGTGCCGTGTTTCTCGACCAGCCATTCGCCCGCACCGCAGAGTTTCAGCCCGGTACTGTCCACCAGCAAATGCAATGGCTGCGCAGCGTCATCAGCGCCGATGTTGTTGGGCTGCGGCCGTAGCACGGCCAGCGTCGCAGAGCGGCGGCTTAATGTTGTGTGGTCCGGCACGCGCAGTGTCAGGCCGAGCAGACTGATGATCGAGCCGATCAGGCCTTCAGCCTGTCGGTAGGCAAGACGGAACACAGCGCGCAAGGTC
>JAFAWJ010000053.1 GCA_019242065.1 Chloroflexota bacterium | reverse complement strand
GCACGAACTGCCGTCAGTTGATGCCTTTGACCGCATACCTGGCTCCCGGTAGACTGGAGTTGAACCACGGGACCGGGGGTCGAACAGTGCAAATCAAGTGGCAGCTTGCGCAGAGGTGCCTCAGCCTCGCGGCTGCGATAGGTGTGGTATTGGCCGCGTGTTCGCCCGCGGCTCCAACAGCATCAGGCGGCGGTGATCTTCCGCGCAAAAACATGAATATCCGGTTGGAAGGCGACTGGGGCAATCAACTCAATCACCTGTTACCTGGGTCCACCAACCCGACGTTGACGATCAACGCCACGATGTACGATCGTCTGGTCGGCGTCACGACAGATGGCAAGACACTCGTTCCCTATGTGGCGAGTAGCTGGACAATCAACAGTCCTACGTCAGTTACGTTCACGATCCGGCAGGGAATCACCTGTTCGGATGGCACACCATTCGACGCCGCCGCCGTGGCGAATGACCTGCAGCACGTGATCGACCCGTCATACCACGCCAATCAGAGTTATCGCTTGCTCGGTGGCGACGACGGTGGCCCCTATTCGGTCACGGCCGACCCAACGGCCAACACGGTGACGCTTACCTCCGGGCCTAACAGCCAGATGGTGCCAAACCTGGCCCTCCCGCATATTGCCCTCATTTGTCCGGCCGGCTTTGCACCAGGCGCGGATTTCAGCAAGCAATCGTATGGTACCGGCGAATTCGTGCTGGACAGCGTCACGTCCGACTCCGTCAGGGTCAAACGCCGTCCAGACTGGAACTGGGGTCCGAACGGAACAACGGCAAACGATCCTGGTGTGCCGGACACGATCACGTTCAAAGTGGTGCAGAACACGACGACGGCGGCAAACCAGCTTCAAACTGGCGAGCTGGATCTTGCGCCGATTCGTGGGCCAGATGTTCTGCGGCTGCGCCAGGATCCCGCGCTCAATGAGTCAGTAGCGTATTCGACGACGCTGGCATACATGACGATGAACGAGGACCCCACTCGAGTCACCTCTGACAAGCAAGTGCGGCAGGCGCTGTCCACTGCCATCGACCCGAAGGCGTGGAACCAGGCCGCCAACAACGGCGAAGGCGGCCCCGGCACCAGTATTTTATCTTCGAATTTCCCTTGCTACGATCCAAATACCGCCAATTTGCTGCCGAATCCGCCCGGCGACGTCAACAAGGCCCGCGACATCTTGTTAGCCGACGGTTACAGCCAGGGAGCGGACGGCAAGTTAGCCAAGGACGGCAAGCCGCTCCACCTGGAGGTGCTCACCACCTCGCTCCTGAGCTCCGGGCCAGAGTACGTGGCAGAGCAGTTCAACCAGATGGGCGCTGACGCGGTGGTCGTTCCCAGTGACAATACCAATCTGTCGAATGACGGCAAGTTCGACGTGAGCTTTTACGCCGGCGCTAACGTGCTGCCGAGCACGGGCTTCGCCCTGGGTGTGGTTTCAGGCCCAGATCCGCCGGTCGGCGGGAACGCCGCGCGCATCCACGATCCTGTCAACGAAGACCTGTTGCTCAAGGCCAAGGCGGATCCGACATGTCAAGGCTGGTACGCGTGGCAGGACCACCTCTTGACGGACTACCACATTTTGCCGCTGAATACTTTGAAATACAGCTGGTTTGGCCGTAACACCGCTCCGGTGTTCATCATGAGTGCCTACGCCGACGCCAGCACCTTCCGCTGGACGCGATGATGCGCGCCGGTGGCCGCGACGGTACTTCGGTCAATTGTGCCAGGGGCGGCAAATTTCTCGAGACCATCACGCCCGGCAGATCGATGGCGACGTAGTAGTCACCAGTCCCACTCATCGGATGCCCTGTCTTTCTGTGGAAATAAACCCGAGGCACGCCTCAACCACATGCGGCAGCTAGGCCGCAGTGTGGTTGCAACCGAGCACCGGGTGGACGGACGTTCGACGGCTGAGTCCTTCTCACGCCTCAGGCAAGCGCCTGTTCAAGGAGCCGGCGGTGGCGCAGCTGCCAGGCCGCGGCTCGGATCCGCCAGGCGAGGGCCCACGGTACTTGTCTGTCAAGTTGATCGGGGCTGGACTCGGCTATAATGTCTGCCAGGTCCGCTTCGTCAGCAGCCGCGTGCACGGTGAATTCGAGGATTCTCTCGGTGAGTTCCTGGCGATCACTGGCGGCCAGCCCGTAGCCGTCGGCAAGCGCCCGCACCTGACGGGCACGTTCAGCGGCGGACGGCAAACCCTCACGCTCGGCGACGCGATCGTCGTGCAGTTTGGCGTTGAGCCAGCACGCCTGGGCGACTTCGACCAACGGATCGACCGGACCCGCGCGATCCCAATCGATAAAGGCGACGGCACGACCCTCGCGCGCGACGATGTTCCACGCCGCCACATCGCAGTGACTGATGACTCGCTTGCGGCTGCCCAGATTTCGCCCGAACCAGGAGTACCAGATCGCGTCGGCGGGCACCCGATAGGAGCTCGTCGCGGTGTGTAGCTCGCGAAGCAGCACACCGATCGAGGCGGCTCCGTCGAGCGTCCAGGGGCCAGGCTGGACGAACTCACCCTCCAGGTACGTGAGGACCTCGCGACCTGTCGCATCGAATCCGGAGCCGACGAGCCGCGGTGCACCCATGAAGCCGACGTCTTCGAAATGCTGTAGGAGCGAATGAACCGTCGCGGACCACGGGGCGGCATCGCGCACGACCGTCTTGCCAATTCGGGTGACCGTGGCGGGGTGAAAGCGGCTCCAGGTGCGGAGCACTTGCGTGGAACTCTCTCCCTCGTTCGACCTCATCTACGAACATCATCGCAGGTTGCGGGAATCCAGGTTCCGATGATGGTTGCACGGTTGCGATGCACCAGGCAGCAAGCGTGGCCACTGTCGCAGTTATCTGCGAACGGGGGTATTGGGCTGGCGATTGCGGTGCGGTCCCCGCAGGTGTGGAGTAGTGTAGCGCTTGAGTGCAGACGCTTCCCAGACAACGGTCTGACTCGATGCCAGTTGATTGCGATGTCGCGGTGCCAGGTCGGGTCCGTCCGCGCCGTCTGAACAGAAGAGGCTCCGTCAGATGAGACCGCCAGCCTCTCGAGGCAGCGAGCGCGACCAGTTGCGACAGAACTCGAGGATGTCAGCTTCAGCGGGTCTGTACTTCGACGAGGAGGTGTCCACACTGAGACGTGGAACCGGGAGATCCAGCGGATCGAAGATGTGCGAGTCAATCATGCCCGCCTGGATGGTCTCCACAATGCCGGGATTGGTCCCGGCGCCCGACTCCGCCAGAAGGGTCTCGCGTGCTATGAAGCGCTCAGACGCCAGTGCATCTGTCACCT
>JAFAWJ010000007.1 GCA_019242065.1 Chloroflexota bacterium | reverse complement strand
CGTACCCGACGGGCCATGACCCGTGCGCGCAGAGGACTGTCAGCATCGTCCAGGAGGTTGAGCGCAGTCTCGAGCAGGCGGACCTCGAGCTGATTGACCTCGCCAGCAGTGAACTCCACACCAACACCAAGGGCCGCGCGCGCGAGGAACTCCCCTGCCTCGATCTGCTGCGCAAGCGTGCCCGCCTGCTCGAATGAGGCACGCGCTCCAGCTAAGTCGCCGGCGGCCTTCTGCGCCTCGCCGAATCTCAGTAGGAGCTCGCAGGCATACGCACCGTCATTCGGCTGATGCTTCTCGACAAGCTGCAGGACGCGTCCGAGGTGCACCACGGCAACCTCGTAGGCAGAGACACTGAATGCCCACTCGCCGGCGAGGGCACCATAGTGGATGGCTTTGTCAATCAAGCCGGCTCCCAGGAAATGAGCAGCAAGTTCCGGGTATAGCGGGCCCATGTCTTGATGTATTTCGTGCTCGAAGGTTTCGCCCACAAGCTGGTGAAGAGCGCGCCGCTGCCGCCCGGTGAGGCCCGCATACAAGGTTTCCCGCACCAGCGCGTGGGCGAAGCGGTACCGTCCGGGGAGTCCCGTCTCTTCGACCAGGCGAGCTTCCACGGCACTATCAAGCAACTCCAGAACCGCCTCGCGGGGTTGTCGGCTCATCTCCTCGAGTACGTTCATCCAGAATTCCTGCCCGATGGTCGCCGCCGTCGCCAGAAGCGTGCAGCAGGCGGGCGAGAGCTGGTGGAAACGCTGCTCGATCACCTGCTGAACCCCCATCGGAACGGGCGTTGCGATCCCGCCTGGTTGCTCGGCAACGGATCGCCCGGCGTTGGTGCCAAGGAACAGGACCAGTTCTCTGACAAACAACGGGTTGCCGCTGGTTTGTCGGTAGATAGCGTCAACAGTATCTGGGGCAGGAGCCTCCCCAGCTACGAGATGGACCAGTTCCCTAACGGCTGCCTCGTCGAGCCCGCGCAGTACAAGATGATGCGCTTCCCGCGAAAGATCCGCCACCACCCTCGCAAGAGGGTGTCTCACATGGAGGTCCGTATCGCGGTACGTGGCGAGCACCAGAATCCGAGCCGAGCGGAGCTCCCGAGCCAGAAAGCGCAGCAGCAGCGCTGAGGGCGCGTCGCTCCACTGTATGTCGTCCACGACGAGCAGCAGCGGCTGGTATGTGCTGGCACTCTTGAACAACGTGGTCACCGCGTCGAATACTCGAAAGCGGTCGTGCTCTCCTCCGAACGGGGGCGGCGTGACCAGGTTTGGCACGCGTGTGGTCAGCTCAGGCACCATTCGGACTACATCGATGGCCCCAAGCTCGAGTTCGGTGCGCAACCTCGCGACATCGCAGACTCTTGCATACTCACGCACGAGTTGCTGCCATGGCCAGAAGGCGGGCATACCTTCGCCTTCCCAGCACGTTGCCCAGAGTGCGAGCACGCCCTGTTGCTGCGCCCGTGCCGCGAGCGCAGCGACGAGGCGCGTCTTACCCACCCCTGGCTCGCCGCTTAGCAGGACCAACTGTCCGTGTCCGGAGACTGCAGCGGCGAGCGTGGTATCGAGCGTGCTCAGCTCTCGCTCGCGACCAACTAGCACATGCTCGGGTCGGTCGGATCGGGCATCCATTGGGACCTGTTCCACACTGTCGTTCGTCTGCAGAAACCGCGTTGGACTACTCACAGTCTAGGTCCGGCCACACCGAGTCGCGCAACTCATCCAGACCACACGCCACCACGACCTCGTTCCAGGCCGTTCGCGCTGGCCAACAGCGCTCGACCGTGCACCCGTAGCTGCGGAATTCCTCGGCCGCTTTCGTGCTCACGCGATCCCTGCTTCGTCGGTATCGAAGGCCAGCAGGATATGGCGAAGGACGAGCAACGGCAGAAGCCATTCACGAATGGATGTCTCGCAGAGTCTCGCCGGCGGCGTAAGTGGGATCTGGACCGGCCGTTGCGTTTAGCTTCGCGGCCGGCGCGCTCACCGAGTGCACGCCGTTGCAAAGAGCCGCGCCAGGCGGACCGCTCGCTACGGCAGCTACGGATGGGCTGCGCCCGCTGATGCCGCCATTCGGCGGTGACATGCCGAATCAACGTTAGAAAGGGGCGGCTGACCGCTACACCCCACTTCCAGATGGCATGCTCGCCACGTCGCAGGACACGCCCCAGACGGCGCCAGGTCGCGAAGCCCGCGACACGGGTAGCGGTCGGGTGCTGCGTCAGAATCAGCACGGTGTTCGAGAAGGAGTAGGTGTGGAAGCGAGCCTGCACGCTGAGCCAGGCGCGCCAGGCGTCGGAGTTGGTGAGCTGTGCAATGCCGTCGGTCAGGCGATCGAGCGCGTCGTCCTTGCGGCTGCTGGTCGCGATCATCGGGTTACGCGCGCTCCATGCTGATGCCCAGCGATTCCAGCACGCCGGCGGCGATGCGTTCACCTTCCCCAGACCAGACCCAGCAGCAGATGTTCCGGACCGATCAAAGGGTGATTCAAGTGGCGGGCCGGGTCGATGGCAAGCTCGATCACCTTCTTGGCGCGCGGCGTCAGGCCAATGTGGCCGCCAGTAGTGCGGTCACCACGTCCGATAATGGATTCGACCCGTTCGCAAACTCTGTTCAACTCGACTCCAAGCTGCCCCAGCACCTGTACCGCTGCCCCTTCCTGTACGCGGATCAGGCCGAGCAGTAGGTGCTCGGTGCCGATGTAGTTGTGGTTCAAGCGCTGCGCCTCTTCCAGCGCGAGCTGCAGCACCTGTCT
>JAFAWJ010001116.1 GCA_019242065.1 Chloroflexota bacterium | reverse complement strand
ATGGTCAGCACGCCCACCTTCGACGCCAACATCATTGGCGACCCGACGCGCGACGACGAGCTGCAGCAACTGCTGAACGACAAGACCAACACGCCGATGTTCCCGCGCGCCTTCGCCGGCCAGTACCCGCCTGGCTCGGTGTTCAAGCTGGTCACCGGCTCGGCCGCCTTACAAGAGGGGGTGGCCAACCGTGACACGGTGGTCGACTCCAAGGGTGTGATGTACGTGGACTCCGACGAGTACCCGGGCGTGCGGCAAGCATTCAACGACACCGCCGCGTACGGACCCGAGACCTTCTTTCAAGGCATCGCCAACTCGTCCAACATCTACTTCTTCTGGCTCGGCGGCGGTTTTTCCGAAGGCAACACCACCATCTTCCAGGGCCTCGGCGTCGACCGCCTGGCCAAGTACGCGCGCGCGTACGGCTACGGCTCGCGCACCGGCCTGGACATCAGCGGCGAGCAGGACGGCACGATCCCCGACCCGACCTGGAAGGAGTTCCACAAGGGCCAGCCCTGGTTCAAAGGCGACACGTACAACATGGCCATCGGGCAGGGCGACGTGCTGGCCACACCGCTGCAGGTCGCCAATACGACCAACGTCATCGCCAACGGGGGCACGTTCTATCAGCCGCACCTGGCCCGTGAGGAGCTGGACTCCGAGGGCAACGTCGTCAAGGACTTCTCGGCCGATCCGCCGAGCCGGACGGTGCCCGTGGACCCCAGCAATCTGTCGATCATGCGGCAGGCGATGGAGTGGGGCTTCGAGGGACCCTGGCTGAAGTGGTTCAAGATCCCAGGCTTGCGCGTGGGCGGCAAGACCGGCACCGCCGAGTACCCGGGGCCAACCGATGACCACGGCAACCTGCCGACCCACGGCTGGTTCACCGGTTTCGCCCCGGCAGACAACCCCGAGATCACGGTCACCGTCTTCGTCGAAAATGGCAGCGGCACCAACGACGCGTCGCCGATCGGGGCGCGCATCATCCGTCGCTACTTCCACCTGCCGGACATCTCGCCGGACCCGCCCAAGCTGCCACCGGCGCCGCAGCCCGCGCCGCGGCCGCCGGGCTAGACGCTCAGTCGAGCGTTGCGGTGCCGCGGCCTCGGGCCTCGCCGTTCAGGAAGGCGTGGCTCAGCGGCACGACGCGGTACATGACCCACACGTTGGGGCCAGTATCGTCCGGACGCAGGCCGGCGCTGATGCGCTGCGCGAGCTGACGTCCCAGGCGGTAGAGCTGCTCGTCGGTGCTGAGCTCGACCCACAGCTCGATTTCATCGCGCGGGTCGTCGGTGACGATGCGGCGGACGGCGACGTGATCTGGCTGGACGCGGAGCGCGGCGGCCACCTCGCGGCTGACCACTTCGCGCACCTGGCCGAGTCGCGCGGCCGCGCCGAAGTAGTCGACGAAGATCATCGGCGGCTCATACTACCATCGCGTGTCCAGAATCCGAGAGGGTCGGCTTCGCGAATGAGACGTAGCTCGTCTGAGGTTGGCGGCGGCGTCGGCGAGCAGTCGTCGGCTACGCGCAGCGGCCAGCCTGTGGCGGCTTGCACCTCCGAGGGCGTCGTGAACGGGTTGGACTGCTCTTCGAGCTCCAGCGGGGCGGGTATGCCAATCGCCTCGTCGAGCGCCATGACCTTTGTCACACCTCCACCATCACACGAGTTGTATGCTGACCGAAAGCGATGACCCAATCACAGCACGCCCCAGCCGAACCGTATGGTCGGCTCTCGCCTCAGGCCGCCAACGACCGCATCAGCAGCGGTGAGCTCAAGGTCGTCGACGTTCGTGAGCCGTGGGAATACGCCCGCGATCACATCCCAGCCGCGACCCTGACTCCCCTGGGCCAGATCATCTCGCGTCCGCAAGAGGCCATCACCGCCGACAACGTCGTCTTCGTCTGCGAGGTCGGCCAGCGCAGCGCGGTCGCCGCCGAGCTGGCCGCCGCGGCCGGCATGCAGCACGTCTTCAATCTGGAAGGCGGAATGCAGGCCTGGCGCAGCGCTGGGCTGCCGGTCGAAACCTGAGTCAATCTGACCCGGCCGCGGACGACGCCGCCCGGCCGCGGTTTTCGGCCGTCACCATCGATCACTTCCAGCACCCTCGCAACGTTGGACGCATGGCGGACGCCGACAGCGTGGGCCGCGTCGACGATGCCGCCACCGATACGATGGTGCAGATCTTCGTCGCGCTGTCCCCCGAGCGCCACGTGCTGCGCGCCACGTTCAGAACCTTCGGCTGCAGCGCGTGCATTGCCGCCAGCAGCATCGCGACCGAACTGGTCATTGGCCGCGACACGGCCCCCACCGCGGCTGAGCTGGATGCCGCGCTGGGCGGCCTACCCGAAGATAAGCGCTACTGCGCCGACCTCGTCGCCGAGGCGGCGCGGCGTGCACTGTCCAAAGAATCCTTCAGCTAGGCTGAGCTGCACCCGGCGAGTCGCTGGGGCCGGTCGAGCCGGTCGATGTGCTCGGCGAAGTCGAAGAGGTCGACGAGGGTGACGCCGAGCCGCCGATCGAGCTCGACCCGCTCGAACCAAAGCTGCTTGTGCTGGACGGCGTATTAAAGCTGCTGGTGCTACTGTAGCCGCCGTAGGTGTCCTGGTCATTACCAAGGCCCAGGAGGTCGCGTCCAAATGACTGCCAGGCCCAGTAGCCCGCGGCCCCGAACGCCACGCCCAAGAGGAATCGGAACATGCTTTCAGGCTACGCCAGGGCGCTGGAAAACGCCAGAAGGTCAGGCGACCTGCACACCCGCCTGAGCGCCGGTCGTCAGGCGGACGGGGGTGGGGTCGGCCGCTCGCAGTGCGTCGCGGAGCACCAGCGTCAGTGTGGCGAACAGGAGGCCCATCAAACCGGCATGCAGCAGCGTGCTGAACAGACCCAGGCGCGTCCACACGATCAGCGCACCGCTGAGGGCCTGCAACACCCCCAGAACGGCCGCCCAGGTCGCGGGGCTGGCGGCGATGTTGACCTGGCGCGACTGGTAGGCGAGCACGCCCAGCAGGATGACGGCGCCGAGGGCGGCGACGCGGTGGGCGAACACGATCCCGGGCGCGCCGCTCAGGGGTGGAATGACCTGGCCGTTGCAGAGTGGCCAGTCCAGACAGCCGAGGCTGGCGTCGGCGTGGCGCACGTACGCGCCGAGGTACACCACGCCCAGGACATACACCGTGGAAATGACCGTCAGATTTCGAAAAGCCCGACTCCGTCGATAGTCGGGGATGGACTCGCCGTGGAGGTGCGGGGTGCCCATGGGCGAAGCCGACGTACGCTCCCAGACCACGACCGCGCTGAGGAACGTCGACGCGAACGCGATCAACGACACCCCGAAATGCGTCGCCAGCATCACCGCCGACTGTGGCCACAGCACCGCGCCAGCGCCCAGGCCCGCCTGCAACACCAGCGTGACAACCATTAAGACCGCCAGTAGCAGCGATTCGCGATCGGCGCGCCAGCGCCAGATCATAGCCGCGGCCAGCGCGACCACCAGCACACTCTCCACTCCCGTCACGGCGCGATGGCTGAACTCGATGGCCGTGGCAACCGTGAACTCGGGCACAAACTGTCCGTTGCAGAGCGGCCAGGAGCGCCCGCAGCCCTCGGCAGAGCCGGTATTCGTGACGGTGGCGCCCATGATCAGGACCAGCAGCATGCCCCCACAGGTCGCGGCCGCCAACCAGCGCAGGGGCTCAGTCGATCGCAAGGACCGCCTTGCCTTCGATCGTCCGCCCGCGCAGCGCTTCGAGCGCCTTGACCGGATCTCGCCAACTGGCTTCGACACCGACCTGTGGCTCCAGACGACCCGCACCGATTTCGGCAGCCAGCACGCCCAGGTCTGCCCCGAAGGTCGGTGGCTCGCCGGATTCGTAGACGAAGAAGGCGTACAGGCGAGCATGTGCGCGGCCCGCGAAGCTGGCGAAGCTGACGGTGCTGTCTTCGCCGGACGAGTTGCCGAACAGGACGACGATGCCGTCGCGGCCGACGAGCCGCAGCGACGTCGTGAGTGATTCGCCGCCCACTGATTCCAGGATCAGGTCGAAGGGACCCTTCAACGTCTTCACGTCGCCGGTCAGCTCGACATCGCCCGCGCGCCGCAGATAGGCACCGCGCTCGGGGTGGCGCGACGTGCCGGTGACGCGCGCGCCACTGTGCGCCGCGAGTTGGAGTGCGATCTGGCCAACGCCACCCGTTGCCCCGGTGATCAGGACCCGCTGTCCGACGAGCGTGCCGCCCAGTCGCAAGGCGCGCAGCGCGGTCAGTCCCGCCACGGGAAGCGTGGCGGCCTGCGCAAACGACACGTTGTCCGGCAGCACCGCGACGCGCGAACGCGGGGCGGCGACGCGCTCGGACCAACCGGCCTGATCGACGAGGGCGACGACGCGGGCGCCCACGGGTGGACCGTCGCCGGTAGCCGCGGCACGCACGACCGTACCGGCCACGTCCTGGCCTGGCCGCCAGTTCGGCCGACTGGCCACAATCCGCAGCTCGCCACGATTGATCGAGACGTTCTTCGTCTCGATGATGACCTCGTCGTCCGCCGCCGACGGCTCATCCACGTCTCGCATCTCCAGCGGCCTGGCTGGATCGCCCGTGCAGATCAGTGCGCGCATATGCGCTCCAGTCTAGCGACGAGGACGGCGCAAGTAGGCTGGGGCGTCCCAATCGTCGTCACCCGCCTGAGACGGTGGTGACGAGGGCGGCGGGGCCGGCCGCGGCTCTTGCCTGGATCGACCGCGCTCCCACTCGGTTGTGCCCGGGCGACGGGTGGGGCGGTCGTAGTCGGGTTCGCGGGCCGGCTCACGGCTGGGCGGCGGCTCGGACGACGGCACGTAGCGACTGCGGGGCGGTGGTTCCACGTCGCGCTCGCGCGTCGGGGGGGCTTGCGTGGGCCGCGTGGCGTCGCGCAGCCCGGTGGCAATGACGGTCACCCGCACTTCATCCTGCTGCCGCGGGTGAATGACGGCACCGAAGTAAATACTCGCGTCGGGATCGACCGACGCCTGAATTGTCTCGGCGGCTTCGGTGACCTCCGCCAGGGTCAGGTCTGGCCCGCCCGAGACGTTCAGCAGCACGCCGCGCGCACCGTCGATGGACACGTCCAGCAACGGGCTCGAGATGGCAGCCCGCGCGGCGAGCATCGCCCGACCGTCGCCGCGCCCCTCGCCGACGGCCATTAGCGCCGTGCCCGCGTTCTGCATGACCGCCTTCACGTCGGCAAAGTCCAGGTTGATCAGGCCGGTCATCGTCACCAGGTCGCTGATGCCCTGGACACCGTGGCGCAACACGTCGTCCGCCAGGCGGAACGATTCGATCAGACTCATCTGTCGATCCGCCATCTGCAGGAGGCGATCGTTGGGAATGACGATCAGCGCGTCGACGTTATCGCGCAACCGCACCAGGCCCTCGTCGGCCGCGCGACGGCGCTGGTAGCCCTCGAAGGTAAACGGCATCGTCACCACCGCGACCGTCAGCGCCCGCTCGCGGCGTGCGATATCGGCGATGATCGGCGCGGCGCCAGTACCCGTGCCACCGCCGAGTCCGGCCGTCAGGAAGACCATGTCGGCACCAGTGATGGCCGACGTGAGCGCATCGCGGCTGATCTCGGCGGCGCGCTCGCCCTGCTGCGGGTCACCGCCTGCGCCCAGTCCGCGTGTGCTGCGACCGCCGATGGCGATCTTGCGCATCGCCGAGGACAACTGGAGGGCCTGGGCGTCGGTGTTGACGGCGATGAACTCGACGCCCTGCACGCCGGTTTCGACCATGCGATTGACCGCGTTGCTGCCGCCGCCGCCGACGCCGATGATCCTGACTTCGGTGAAGCCGCGCGCGGGCGACTCCTGGGGTGAGTCGACAATCTGCGGCACGACCTGGACAGGGCGCGAGAGGTCGGTCATTCGATCCGGGTTAAATCCACCGCGTTGCCGACCGTTAGGCACGCGTGATCACCTCGTCCGCCAGGGCCAGGTACAGGTCGACCGCTTTTTCGGCACCCTGATAGTGAAACACAGACGTGCCCGACGAGCCCGCTTCCAGGATCTTGCTGTTGGTGTTCACCTCAGTGCAAAACACGCGTACACCCCACCGCTGGCGTAAATATTGGGCCACCTGCCGTTCCTCTTTCAGTCGGCGGTCGATCTTGCTGAGCAGGATGCCAAGCACTTCGAGGCGCGGGTTCAGGTACAGAATCTCTTCGATACTTTCTTCGAGCATCTGCAGGCCCTGCAAGGAGAAAAAGCGCGCTTCGGTGGGGATGATGACCCGCGAGGCCGCCACCAGCGCGTTGACGGTCAGCACGCCCAGCGACGGTGGCGTGTCGATCATGATGAAATCGAACTGATCGCCGACGGTCAGCAGTTGGTCGCGCAGGCGCAGCTCGCGGCCGAGCTTGTTCATCAGCTGGGCTTCGGCGCTGGCGAGGCCGACCGCCGCGGGGACGACCGACAGGTGCCTGGCGCTCGGGTCGACGGTCGCGCCGTTGGGGACGGGCACCACGGGCAGGGGCACGCGGCGATCGAGCAGGGACTCGGCGACGGTCTGCTGGACGTCCTTCTCGAGGCCGAAGGCGCTGGTCAGGTTACCCTGGGGGTCGAGGTCAACCAGCAGCACGCGGCGCCCGCGCAGGCCCAGGGCCGCGCCGAGATTAGCGGTGGTGGTGGTTTTGCCGACCCCGCCCTTCTGGTTGGCAACGGCGATAATAGTCGCCATCTATCGCAGTTCGCGATTCTCCTCGACGCGGCGGCATCCTAGCACGCTGGTTTGCCAAACGTCACGACAGTTGACCGGTTATGTGGCGCCTTTGTGAGAAGTGGTGAATTTGGGGAGGCCAGTGTCGGGCTGACAGCTTGGGCCTTGTCGATGACAAGGGGAGACCCCTTGGACCCCGCGATGAGGTCGTCGGTGACCAGCGACCCGTCATTGCTGACTCGTCACCTTCGGGACTTGCGAGTCGCGACTGTGTTGACTACTGACCGGCGACTCGTTACTCGCGGCCGTCGGACTGTCGACTCGTGATCCAAATGATGACACTGGTGACCTTCGCGATTGTCCACCAGTGACTGGCGACTCGTGACTTCTGCTACAAAACCAGGCTGTGCCGCCGCCGACTGCGCCGCCTGATGATGAGCTCGTCGTCTGTCCAGGCTGCGGCGGCAAGAATCCGAGCGGATCCACCGAGTGCAACTGGTGCGGCCGCCCGTTTCTGACCCGCGGCGGCCGCGTGCGGCTGACCATCTGGCAGGTGGTCAGCAGCGTGCTGCTGCTGGCCCTGGTCAGCGCAGTCGCCGCCCTCGCCGTGCTCAACGCGGGTCGCGCGCTGCCACCCCGCCCCGCAGCCAGCACGCCCACCGTGGCGCCAACGCTCGAGCCCACGCCCGCGGTCACGCCGCGAGTCACCATCGCCAGCACCAGCCAACCCACGCTCACGCCTGCGCCCATTGCCGCCGCCAGCGTGCCGACCGCGCAGCCGACGCCGTCCGAACCGCCCACGCCTGAACCGACCGCCACCCCGCAGCTCCAGCAAGCGCGCATCAGTGGC
>JAFAWJ010001084.1 GCA_019242065.1 Chloroflexota bacterium | reverse complement strand
CAGCGACAGGTGCGCCGCGGCCTGGACCGCGTCCGTGTGCACCGGCACGCCGCGGGCATGCGCGATGCGCGCCACCTCACGGATCGGCTGGAGCGTGCCGACCTCGTTGTTGGCGTACATGACGCTCACCAGGGCCGTGTCGGGTGTCATCGCCCGTTCGATCTGGGCGAGGTCGAGCGTGCCGTGCGCATCGACGTCGATCTCGGTCAATAGAAACCCGCGAAACTTTGCGAGCCAGCGACAGGTGTCCAGCACGGCGTGGTGCTCGATACGGCTGGTGATCAGGTGACGTTTGCCGTCGAGCGCCGCGGCCTCGGCCACGCCTTTGATCGCCAGGTTGGCGCCTTCCGAGCCGGAGCCGGTGAACACGACCTCTTCGCGAGCACAGTCCAGGATGTCGGCAACGGTGGCGCGCGCCCGAGTCACCGCCTGTGCTGCGCGGCGGCCCGGGCCGTACAAGCTCGACGGGTTGCCCCACTCCTCGGTGAGGTACGGCAGCATCGCGGCCAGCACCTCCGCCCGCACGGGCGTGGTCGCCGCGTGATCCACATACATTGCCAGGTCCTGCCCCCTGTCCAGGCGATTCTATCCGGCGCACGCCACACCTGGCCTACCATCCGAGGCATGGCCTCGGGCAGCGTGGCGATCATTCTCGCCGCGGGCGCCTCACAGCGCATGCGCACGCCCAAGGCGCTGCTGCCGTGGGCCGACACAACGCTGCTGGGCTACACGGTCCAGCAAGCGCGCGCAGCGGGTGCGCGTCAGGTCGTCGTGGCGCTCGGACCGGCGACCCGCCACCTCACCCTCACGCTGGACGCGGTGACGGTCTACAACGCCGAACCCGAGACAGGTCGCAGCGCGTCGATCTGTCTGGCCGCCGCGGCAGTCGAGGACTCGCCGACCGCGATCGTCGTCCAGTCGGTCGATCAGCCCGTGACCGCCGACGTCCTCGGCCGCCTGTACGCGGCGATCGACGACCTGACCGACGTCGCGATACCGAGCTTCAATGGCCGTCGCGGACACCCGATCTGCCTCGCCGGGCGGCTGCTCGGCGAGCTGCGTACCGTGACAGAACAGGAACAGGGTTTGCGCGCCGTAGTTCGGCGCCACGCCGACCACGTCACCGAGGTGCTCGTCGACAGCGAGTCGGTGCTGTGGAACCTGAACGACCCGGCGGCGTTCGCGGCCGCGCACGCCACGTTGTGATTGTGTGATCTTCTTTCGCGCCGCCATCCTGGCCGTGATGGCTGCGCTGGTGGTCGTCATGCTGACCCGTCCGACGGCCGAACCCTCGCCCGCACCACCGACGCTGGTGCCGACGCGCATGCCGCTGCCCACGCTGGTGCCCGAAGCCATCGTCTCGCGCGTATCTCGGCAGACGCCCGCGCCGCCGCCGCCGTCGACGCCCTCGCCGCGACCGCAAGTAGAGGTCATCGACTACGGCTTTTCCCCGCAGCAGATGACCGTGCGCCCGGGGGCGACCGTCACCTGGACCAACGACGGCAACGATGGCCACGACGTGACCGGCAGCGGGCCAGGCGGCGACTGGCGCTCGGGGCCGCTGGCCCCATCGGAACGCTACACACGCGAGTTCGACCTGACGGGCACATTTGACTACGTGTGCACCATCCACC
The DNA here is from genome assembly GCA_019242065.1 of Chloroflexota bacterium. The sequence goes on along the minus strand of JAFAWJ010001084.1, from coordinate 6,697 downwards.
CCGAAATGCGGGGCCAGGTGATAGTTCAGTCCTGAACTTCAGCGCGCTTGACGAAGCCGGGCCGCGCGTCCAAGAATGGCCGGTACGGGGTGTCGCTAGAGCGGCGCGGCGGACAACAATCGAAGATTGCAGCCTGGTTTGGCAGACGGGCTGCGGTCCAATGGGCGGAGCGACCCCGATATGGATATCGCTTGCGCGACTCTGGTCGCGGAAGGGGAGGTCGTTATGCCTGAAGACACTGGCTCGGCCAGTCCAGAGCCGTCCGAAGTCGACTCGACCAGCGGCGAGCACATTCGTCCGTTAGCCACTCGGCGCGATTTCCTCGTCGGCGCGGGCGCAGGCGCGGTGGTGGTCGGCGTGGTCGCCGGTGCTGGCATCGCGGCCACCCGCAACAGCGCACCAGTCCAGACGGTCCCGACTGCGCCGGGTCAGCCAGCGGTCGCCGTTGCGCCGCCACCCGCCGGACAGACGCAGCCGCAAGGCACCGCCCAGCCCCAGGCCGCGCCGCAAACCAATGGGCAAGCGCCTGCTGGTCAACTGCCGCCGAGCATGCGCCACGTCACCCTGAATATCGACGGCGTAGGTCGGGAGGTGACCGTCGACGTGCGCGAGAGCCTGTGGGAAACCATGACCCGCGGCTTGAACCTGTCGAGCTCCAACCTTGGCTGCGATCGGGCCCAGTGCGGCGCGTGTACGGTCCTGGTCGACGGTCGCGCGGTCAATGGCTGCACGGTGCTGTCGGCGCGTCTCGGACGTGGCCAGCAAATCATGACCGTTGCCAGCCTGGCCAAAGGCGCGGGTGTCGACGGCTTGCACCCCATCCAGCGCGCGTTCTGGGGCGACGGTGGCTTCCAGTGTGGCATCTGCACCCGCGGCTTCATCATGTCGACCTACGCCCTGCTGCAGTCGAATCCGAATCCGAACGACGATCAGATCGCCGAGGGACTCGCGGGCAATATCTGTCGGTGTGGTGAATACAGCAAGATTTTCACGTCGGTGAAGACGGCCGCCGCGGACATGCGCGGCGAGCAGGTGCAGTACACCTCGAACCTGAACGCCTTTACGGCGCCGATCGTCCAGCCCGCGCCGTCGGCGGCCTCGATACCCGGCACATCCAAGGACTTCACGTTTGTCACGCCGCTGTCGACCATCGAGGAATTCGAACCCTTCGCGGCTCCGCTGCGCCAGAAGCCGGGCATCATCGACGTGCAGGGCAGCGTCCAGGACGTCACCGTCAAGTGGGACCCGTCCAAGATCGACGAACCTGGCGTGCGCAAGATGCTGTCCGACGCCGGGCACCCGGTCAACTAGAGGAGGAGCGACGTGGCAGTCCACATTGACGCCTTACGCGTAGCGCAGGATCCGAACTACGCCGCCAGTCTGACTCCAGACGACTGGGCGCAGCTCGCGCACAACCCTGATTGGGCACGCCTGGTAGCCGAACAGCCCGAGACGGTCGCCTCGGCGCTGGCACAAGCTCAGCCGCCGACCGCGCAACCCCTGCCGCCGACCCCCGCGGCGGTCCTGAACGGACCGTACACGATCATCGGCAACAAGGTCCCGCGGCTGCAGGGCATGGGCATCATCAACGGGTTCGCGCAGTACACGGAGCACATGAACTTCCCGGGTGCGCTGTACACGCGCACCCTGCGCAGCCCTCACCCGCACGCCAAGATCACCAGCATCGACACCAGTGACGCCGACAAGTTTCCCGGCGTCATCTCCATTCTCCACCGCGGCAACTTGCCTGACATGTACAAGGACGTCGTCGTCGGCAGTGGTCCGCCACCCCGCGGGCTGTTCGACGAGGAGCTGTTCGAGGTCGGCGCGCCGGTCGCCATGATCGCGGCCGAGAGTGAGCACATCGCCGACGAGGCGATGCGCTTGATCCAGGTCCAGTACGAAGTCTTGCCCGCCGCCATGGACTTCCTCGAAGCCATGAAGTCCACGACGCCCAAACAGTTCGACAGCAACCTGGATGGCACGATCCTCGGCGTTTCGCCACCCCTGGTCCGCGGTGATCCAACGCAGAAGGGCGACGTCAGCATCGACGCGGTGCTCACCAAGGCCTTCGAGCAGCACGTCGCACTGGAGCTCACCAACTCGGTGTCCTACTGGGACAACGACCGGCTGATTCAGTACTACACGAGCCAGTGGGCGCACGGGGTGCGCGCCAACCTGTCGCAGGCGTTGAAAGTTCCCCAGAACAAGGTGCGCGCCATTCAGCCCGGCTACGTCGGCTCCGGTTACGGCTACCGCTCCAACGCGGACCTCAGCGAGATCCACGCCGCCATCCTGGCCAAAATCACCGGTCGGCCGGTGCGCAACACCTACACGCGCGCCGAGGACTTCGTCACCCGTACCCACCGCCCGCAGTTCCGCAATGAGATGCACATGTCCGTCAACAAGGACGGCAACATCGTTTCGGGCCAGTTCAAAGTGATCGCCAACGTCGGCGCCGCGCGCAGCGCCGCGGCCAACGGATCCTGGTTCGTCATGCAGGACCTCTACAAGATTCCCAACCTGCAACTGGACGCGGTGGACGTCTTCACCAACTCCTACAAGCAGGGCCCGTATCGCTGCGTCAGCCATCCCAACGGCACGTTTGCCATGGACGTGATGATGGAAAAAGCGGCGTACGCCATCGGCATGGATCCGGTCCAGTTCCGCCTGATGAACCTGAACGAGGTGGGCAATCCAGACACCAAAAAGCCGTTCAGTAATCCGGGCATTCGCGACTGTATTCAACAGGCGGCCGACGCCATTGGCTGGCAGCAGAACTGGCACGCGCCCAAGGCCAAGGAGGTGAGCCCGGGCGTCTTCCATGGCATGGGCCTGGCCGCGCACGCGTGTAGCCACGGCGCGGGCGGCAATCCCGCCACCGGTCAGGTCATTGTCAACACCGACGGCACCGTGCAGTGCATCTCCGCCGCCAACGACATTGGCGACGGCCAACGCAGCCTGATGACGATGATCGCCGCGGAGTCACTCGGCGTACCGCTGTACGCCACCAGCATCACACTGGCCGTCGACACCGACGTGACCACCGACGCCAGCGGCACGTTCGGCAGTCAGCAGACCAATACCGGCGGTCGCGGCATGTACGAAGCCGGGCAGGATGCGCGCAAGCAGGTACTGGACTGGGGCGCCAAGCGATTCGTCGACGACGCCAGAAAAGCCGGCCAGACGATCAACGTCACCGCGGACGACGTGGACCTTCAGAACGGCGTCGTGTCCATGAAGAGCGATTCCTCCAAGACACTCACGCTGTCGCAGGTGGTCCAGTTCGCGGGTAACCCCATCCTGGGTCGCTCGATCTATACCCAGGACCCCCAGTGGGAGCGCACCGCGTTCGCCTCGCACGCCGCGGAAGTCGAGGTCGATACCGTCACGGGCACGGTCACCGTCCTGCGCTACGTGGCCGCTCACGACGTCGGACGCGCACTGAATCCGTTCACCCTGGAACAGCAGATCGAGGGTGGCGTGGTCATGGCGCTCGGGGCGACGTTGACCGAGGAGCTGCTGTCGGATCAGGCGACGGGATTGCCGCTCAATCCGAACATGCTCGACTACAAGCCCCTGACCATCAAGGACGCACCGCGCGACATCAAAGTCGTGCTGGTCGAGCATCCCAAGGAATACGGCGTGTTCGGTGCGCATGGCATCGGGGAGCCGCCCATGGCCTCGCCGGCGCCGACCATCACCAACGCGGTCTACAACGCGATCGGGGTCTGGATCCAGGACATGCCGATTACTCGCGAGAAGGTGCTCGCGGCGCTCAAGGGCGCGAGCTAGGGCCGGAGGGCGCAATGAAGAGCTTCGAGTTGTACGAGCCAAGCACCGTCCAGGACGCCGTGGGCATGCTGGACCAGTTCGGCGCCACCGGCAAGGCACTCGGCGGTGGCAGCGACCTGGTCGGCGGCATCATGAAGGACTGGGTCCAGGGCAAGGGCATGCCCATCCCCGTTCAGATGGTCGACCTGACCACGATTCCCGACCTCAAAGGCATCAGCGTTGGCTCCGATGGCGCCCATATCGGCGCGACCACGACGCTCTCCGAGGTCATCGAGCATCCCGACCTGCAACAGACCTTTCCACTGCTCACCCAGGCGGCCCTGACCATCGCTTCACCGTTGATCCGCAACTTCGGAACCATCGGCGGCAACATCAACCAGCGACCGCGGTGCTGGTTCTTCAGGGGCGAGGACTTCAACTGCTACAAGAAGGGTGGCGACTTCTGCTACTCCGTCACCGGTGACAATCGCTATCACGCGATCATTGGCGGCGAGCTGTGCTACATCGTGCACCCGTCGGACACCTCCACGGCGCTGCTGGCGCTGAACGCTCAGGCGTCGATCACGGGGCCCGGCGGCGATCGCACGGTCGCGTTCGACCAGTACTTCCATGGTCCGCGCGAGGACGTGCTCACCGAGAACGTCCTGAAGCCCAACGAGATCATGACCAGTATCTTCGTGCCGACCCCCGCCGCCGGGACGAAGATGGCGTGGACGAAGCTCAAGGACCGTCAGGTCTATGACTTCGCCCTGGTCTCCGTCGCCGCGGCGTTCACGGTCGACGGCAGCGGCAACTGGCAGGATGGCCGCATCACGCTCGGCGGTGTGTCGCCGGTGCCGTACCGCGCGCAGGTGGTCGAGGATGCGCTCAAGGGCAAGAACGTCCAGCAGACCATCCAGCAGGCCGCCGCCCAGATCCGCACCGTAGCGCGTCCGATGAGCCTCAACGCCTACAAAGTCGACATCGCCCAAGGCCTGATCCAACGCACGGTGCTTCAAGCCCTCGGCAGTTGATGATGTGGGAGGGGTAAGGTGGTGGCCATTCGGCCATGAGACATGTGTTTCGCCTCTGGGCGCTGGCCGTGATCGGCGCCCTGGCCACTGCCCAGATCGCCTTCGCCTCGGGACCCATCATCCAGGTCACAGCGGACGGAACCTCCTCGGTCAGACCCGCGTGGAGTCCAGATGGCACCCACATCGCCTTTCAAACCAGCGAAAACGACGCCTATCACGTCTACACCATGGCCGCCGACGGCTCCGATCGTCAGCTGATCACGCCGGCTGGCGACGACGACCGTCATCCCACCTGGAGTCCCGATGGCAAGCAGCTTGCCGTCGACACCGGCACAGACTTGAAGCGCGAGATCGCGCTGATTGACCTTGCCTCGGGCAAGCGTTCGACCGTCACCAACCTGGGCGGCTTCGCCAGCTTCCCGTCGTGGAGCCCGGACGGAACACGCCTGAGCTTCTACAACTATCTGAACGGCCAACTGGATTTGTGGACCGTCAATACCGACGGCACGCGCGCACTCCAGATGACGCAGGTCCTCGCCTCAGAAAACAAGAGCCAGTGCACGTTTGCCTGCCATATGGCGTCATGGTCTCCGGACGGCACGCACCTGGCCTACACCGACGGTGATCAGACGCACGTCTACACCATGCGCTCGGACGACGGGACCGATCAGCAAAAAGTCTCGGTCGACGATCCGAGCGGCCGCAGCCATTTCCCGGAGTACCTGTCCGACGGTCGCCTGAGCTACGTCACCGAACACATCAACCCGGGCCAATCCTGGACGGACATCTGGGCGATCACACCCGGCAGTAACCAGCCACCTACGCCGATAGTCCAGGACGTGCAGGTCCAGGGACCGTTCGAGATCAGTCCGGACCAGCAGAAACTGCTCTTCGCCTCGCCGCGCAACGGCAATTTCGACATCTACGTCGCGACGCTGGACGACGCGGGCAAACAAGCGTTGAAGACGCTTTCAGGTGAGACGGACCTGTCGCCGGCGCTCGCCGCAGCGGGTCATCCGGCTGGAGTATCGACCACCGGACAGTCGACAACGTCACCCGGAGGCAATGCGATGGCTTCCCCGCCCGTCGCGTCGAGCTCGACGACCACCACCACAACCAGCACGCCAGGTTCGACCGGAACCGGTATCCTGCCGGCCGGCATCAGCCCGTACGTCGCGGCCCTGGCCGGTCTGGCGCTTGTCTGGGCAGGCGTCGAGGGCGTGATGATCGCCCGCGCGCGTAGAAAAAGGAGGGCAACAGGGACAGATGGCCAGTGACGGGACGTCGCCACCCGCGGCTGAGGGAGGATCAACCACCCGTCGGAATGTCCTCAAGGGCGGGGCGGCCGCGGTCGGCGCGTTCATCGCCTTTGAAGCGATCGGCGGTATCGGCCTCGCGGCCGGATCGACACCCAAGACCACCATGCTGGCCAACGGCGTCATCTTTCCGGACCCGACGCTGTGCATCGGGTGTCTGACCTGCGAAGTCATTTGCTCGCAGGTCCACAAAGCCCAGGGACTCTCAGAGCTACCGCGTATCCGCGTCTTCAACGATCCGACCACCCAGGTGGACCCGGCTGTTCAGGCGCAGTATCCGGGCCGCGGTCAATTCCACCAGGAGCCGTGTCTGCAGTGTCCTACCGCCGAGTGCCTGTACGTCTGCCCGGTGAATGCGCTGCGGGTCGAGCCGGTGTCGGGGGCGCGCTTCATCCGTGAAGACGTGTGCGTCGCCTGTAACCGCTGCGCCGAGGCGTGCATTTTTCCGACCAGTCCCGAGCAAAATGCCACCAACGGGCTGGTCTTCGGGCAGGAGTCGCGCATTTCGTATGACCCGGTGAAGGATAACTTCACCAAGTGCGACCTGTGCTACTGGCGCGACGGCACCCAGTC